>VHCC01000001.1 GCA_016882185.1 Candidatus Pelagibacterales bacterium
AGGGTAACAACAAATTCTTTTGATGCGCTTATTCCGCTTGAATTTCCAATAACTGAGGGGATTTTTTTTAATTCTTTTTCAATGGCTAATTTTGCACCTTTTAGATCTAATCCAGCAGGGGCAAATAATAATGATGCTGTATCATCATCTTCTATGATGCCACTTAATAAATGCACGGGCTGTAATAGCTGGTGATTTTGCATCATAGCTAAAACTTGCGCAGAATTTAATATTTCTTTTGATCGCTCTGTAAATTTATTTAAATCCATACAAAATATATGGTTACAATTTTCTATATTTCAATGTGGGTTAATAAAATAAAAACTTTTATTGAATACTTGAAATTATGTAATTTGGTACGCTGAGTGTATAATATAACTATTATCTAAAAATGATTAACAAAATTAAAAGGCATTTAGAGCTTGCTAAGAAAGGCTATTTTGAACACATGTTTTTTGCAATGAAAATTGGGCTTAAGTGTTTATGGTCTTTTGTTACTGCGTTTGTGCACGCAATTAATCCAGCTTGGTTTGAGTACACAACAAGTAAAAGAATAAAACGAATGAATGATCTTTTTCAAAAACCTAAAACTGATATTAAGGAATAAATTTAGTCAAGCTATTTAAAATACTGCCAATATAAATATAATAAATAAATACAATTTAATACGTAGCAAGTTAAAGTTGCCATCATTCCAATTTGTCTGAATAATAACTTTTCTTTAAACATACTATACGCATGGGAAATTCTACCTAAAAAAAATATAATATTTACTAAAAAAATATAAATAAAAGCCCCATCCAAAAGCTCTAATAAAAAAGAAGAAATTATAAAAAAAACTGTAAATTCAAAAAAGTTACCATGAGCTCTAATTGCTTTGGTTAAATCTTTATTAAAACCATCTCCATATTCAACTCGTGCAGCTCTTCTCGCTTTAATAGTAATTATTGTGAGAATTAAGTAAAAAATTATAAAAATTATTGTAAATAAAATTGAAATATTCATTTTTCAAATTTAATAACAGATTTGTCTTATAATTCTATAATTAATAAAATTACACATTGAATTTTAACACTTTAGGTCTATATTATTTCTTATGGCCGAATTTGATAGTGGGTTTTTCAATGCAATAAAAAAACAATTAATTGGCTCAAGTATCGCAAGAGCAATTGTTTACACAATTGGACACATTATTATTGCTGCAACCTGTAATGTTTTTATCACTGGCTCAAGTTTAGAACTTGCAGCAGTAGATGCTTTGGTTGAGCCAATAATTAATGGGGTATGGTATTACTTTTTAGATAAATTTTGGGCGAGTAAAATTAATAGCGCCTAGAATTAAATTGCAGTCTCTAGAGCCTGCTTAATATACTCCGCTCTCAAAGCTTTAACAAAATTGCCAGGTTTTCCACCACCAATTTTGCTTGTATTAATTTTTACAACTGGAGTTACTAAGGCTGTTGCCGATGTTATAAATGCTTCATTTGCAGACTGAGCATCTTGTAATGTAAAATTTTTAGTTACAATTTCATACCCTAAATCTTTTGCACATTTTAAAACAGCCTCTCTTGTTATTCCGCTTAAAATTAAATTATCAGAGTGTCTTGTCATAATAATTTTACCTTTTACTATCCATACATTGTTAGAGCTTCCCTCTGTTATGTAACCTTGCCTTAACATCCACGCATCATCAAAACCTTTGGCTGTGGCTTCAGATTTTGCCATACTGGCATATAATAATTGCGTAGTCTTAATATCATTTCTTTTCCATCTCATATCTTCAAGTGTCATCACTTTAATTCCATTTTTAGCAGCATCAGACTCTAAAATTTTTTTCTCTTGAGTAAATGCAAGCACCGTAGGTTTTATAACGTCCTTTGGCATATCAAAACTTCTATCTACAACTCCTCGAGTTACCTGAGTGTAAATCATTCCTTCTTTTAAATTATTAAACTCAATAAGTTTTCTATGAAATTCCAAAATTTCATCATGATTAATGAAGCTTTTAAATTTTAATTCAGTCATAGAACGATCTAATCTTTTCATGTGATGATTAAAATCGATTAATTTTCCATCAATTACTGAGGTTACTTCATATATAGAATCTGAAAATAGTAGACCTCTATCAAAGATTGAAACTTTTGCTTCATCTTCATTTTTGAAATCACCATTAACGTAAACTTTTCGCATATGAATTTGATAAAATTTTAGATTACTTAATATTTAAAATTATTTAGGCTACTTGGCAGCTCATGTCTTGTCCGCAACATAATGGGCTTTTTATTTTTCCATGTCCATTTGGACACTCACAAATCTGAACTTTTTGACCATTATCTAATTTAAGTGAAGCATCCTTTAAAGGTGCTTTACATTTTCCACAAGTTATATTTGCAGACATTTTGCATTTTGGACAATCGTATATTGCCATATGACTAATACATAATATTATATTTCTAAAAATCAATACTTATGAAAATTATTTTTAGCCTATTTCTATTAATCATATTAACCACTAACGTAAAAGCTGAGCAAAGCTGCGCTGTTATTTTAATGCATGGCAAATGGGGGTTGCCCTCTTCTCCTTATTTAAAAATATTATCAGAAAAAATAGAAAAACTATGTGTAGTTGAAAAACCTGATATGCCTTGGAGCAGAAATAGAAATTATGATCAAACTTATGAAAACTTATTAAATGAACTTCAAAAAAAATCTGAAAATTACAAAAACAAAGGAATTAAAAAAATAATTTTTGCTGGTCATAGTTTTGGAGCTAATGCATCAATGGCTTATCAAGCTTATATTGGTAACGCAGATGCTTTAATTGCTCTTGCTCCAGGGCATGCCCCATATCACATGTATCATACCTACGGTGCAGTACCCGGTCATGCAGCAATTGTCGATAGTGCAAAAAAATACATTGATATTGGTAAACCTGAAACATTAATGAAATTTACAGATCTTAATACTGGTATAAAGAAAGACTTTGAGATTAGAGCTGATGTTCTTTACTCTTATTATAATCCTTATGGACTAGGACATATGCAAAAAACGGCAAGAGAATTTAAAAAGCCTATTCCTTTTTTATATATTGAGGGTGAAAAAGATCAGATAAAAGTTGGCAGAAGCTATGCCTTTGACAAAACGCCAAATCATTTATTAAGCAAATATCAAACAGTTGTTGCAGACCATGTAATGACTCCTGAGGTAGCAAGCGATCAAGTAATAGAATGGCTCAAAGAAATTATCAAGTAAACTAAAACCACATTCTTTTTAAAGTTTTATCCTTTAAAAAAAAATGATGATAAATGCTCGCAATAACGTGTAATACTACTAAAGAAATAAAAATATATACTGAATAAATATGTATCTCTTTAGCTACTTGACCAATTAGATCATTTTTTTCAACAATTGCTGGCATATAAAACAATCCAAAAAAATCAACTGGTCCTGCTCTTGCCGTTGAGTAAATCCATCCGCTTAATGTCACGGTAAGTAAAATAAAATAAAATGAATAATGAACAAACTTCGAGATTTTGTTTATAATTAGATTATGTGCAACTGGTACAGGAGTTATATTTATTAATCTCCAAAATAATCTTAAAACAATTAAGCCAAGTAATAAAATTCCCATTGATTTATGAAAATGAAAAATTGATGACCTTAAAGGACCACGCTCAAGTCCTCCCATAACAAAACCTAAAGAAAAATTTAATAAAAGCAAAATTGCTAAAATCCAATGTAGATTTTTGCTTATAAGACCATAACTATCCGAAGTATTTTTTAAACTCATGATTAAAAAAAGTTTAATAATTTAAACAGTAGTGGAACTAATATAGCAGTTGCAATACCATTTAAACCGAGAGCTAATGCTGCAAAAACTCCTGCTGTTTCATTTCTGCTCATAGCTCTTGCAGTTCCAATTCCATGCGAAGCAAGACCTAATCCAAAACCTCTTGCTGACATATCTTTTAGTCTTAAAAAATCTAAAGCAAAAGTTCCAAAAGAAGCGCCCATAATTCCTGTCAAAATTGTTATAATGGCCGTAAGCGATGGAATTCCTCCAATTAAATCTGCAATACCCATAGCAATAGGTGCCGTTGCACTTCGTGGAAGCATACTAAACAAAACCTGATCATCTATTTTAAAAATTTCGCACAAAACAAAAGTTGAAATAATTGCAAACAAACTTCCAACTATAAGTGAGGCTGAAATACTTAAAGCTTCTTTTTGAATGACTTTGAATTGCTTATAAATTGGAATTGCAAGCGCAACCGTTGCTGGCCCTAACATAAAATGAATAAATTTAGCGCCATCAAAGTATCGTTCATAGGAAATATCAAGATTTATTAAGACCAGTGATACAATAAATATTGAAATTGCAACTGGGTTCACGAGCGGAAATAATTTTGATTTTTTATAAAAATAATCTCCTATTAAATAAGAACCAATCGTTAAGGTTAACCAAAATAATGGTTCTGCCTGTAAATAAACCCAAATACTATAAAGCTTATCCTTTTCGATCATTTCTTATTAATTCGTTTATTTATTTTTTCCATTAAAAATGCTGTCAGACCAATGGTTAAAATAGTAGATATAAAAACAATAATTAGAACTTTAAAAAGATTATTTTCCAAATAAGAAAGGTGCATCACAACACCCACACCAATTGGAACAAATAAAAGCGAAAGATAATTTAAGATATAATTTGAGGTATTAATTACATCATCTTTTAAATTTGTAATAGCTGCGGTTTTAAATCTTTTTAAAAATATTAAGACAACAAGTAGAAGAATAAGTCCTAACACCGGACCTGGAATTCGCATTTCAAAAAATTTTTTTATTGCTTCTCCTAAAAGTTGGAAAAAGAAAATAATAAATATAGCACGAAGCATTAATTAGGTTTTTAAACTATGCTAAAATACTAAGCAATATTTTATAAATTATTAGATAAAAAATATTAATAACCACAAAACTGCAAGACCGGATAGAATAGTAGCAATTACACTTTCTGTAATATAGCCAACTAATATTGCAATGAAAGCAGCTAAAACTTTTGGATTATCTAAAAATACTAACTGACCTGTGGAATTTAAAAATACAGCTGGAAAAATAATTGCTGGGAAGACTGCGCTTGGGACGTAACTTAAAACTAATTTTACACGTGGCGAAAAATAATCTTTTTTTAATAATGCAATCATTGAAAAACGAGTAAAAAAAGTAACAAGACCTGCTAATATTAATGTTGTCCAAAGCATTTTATTTTCTATAAAGTTTTGTATGTGTTAATCCGTAAGCAAGTAAAATTCCGGCAGCTGCAGCAACAATTATATAAGTTCTAAGAGGTAAATTAAAAAAAATTACTGCGAAAATTCCTGATGTGATTGCAACAATTAAATGATCTAACTTTTTCATATCTACAATAATTAGCGAAATAAAAGTTAACGGAACTGCAAAGGCTAGATTTAATTCTTTTGGAATAACTTCACCTACAACAATCCCGGTAATTGTTGAAAGTTGCCAAATAAACCAAAGTGTAAATCCAGAGCCTAATAAATGATAATGTCTAAGATTATTTTTTGGTTGTTGTTTAAAATATTTTTGAGAAACAATAAAAGCTTGATCCGTTAGAAAATAAGATAAAATTATTTTCCAAAATAATTTCAATTTGGTTAAATATTGAGCAATCACTGCGCTGTATAAAAAATGTCTTGAATTTACGATTGCAACAGAACTAACAATGACAGGAGCGGTTGCGCCACTAGTAAAAAGTTGAGTAAAAGCCAGTTGTGATGATCCTGCAAAGATAATAATCGACATTAAAAAAGTAATCGTCGCCCCCAATCCAGACTCAATCCCAACAACACCAAAAATAATTCCAAAAGGAACTACTGGGATTAATAAAGGAATAACATCTTTACATCCTAAAAAGAAAATTTTTGATTTAATTTTCACAAACATGCTTGAAAAGAATATTTAAAATTCTCATTGTTTTCGTTGGGGTTGTTTTATTACTCTTTAACTTTGAGATACAATGTATTTAATAGTCATTTTATGGTCGATATTTAATGATTTTATAATCATAAATAAAATTCAATAGAGATTTAATAAATTTATCTATAAATAGACCCTTCATGAGTCATAAAAATGGTAGAAGCCTACCTCTTTTGATTGTCGCGGCTCTTGGTGTTGTCTTTGGAGATATAGGTACATCGCCGCTCTACGTTCTTAAATTATCAATAGAAGCTTCAAAAGAAGGTAGTGTAGGAATAATCAATTCCGTTTATGGAATATTATCATTAATCACATGGTCTTTAATTATCGTTGTTAGCTTGAAATACATCTTTATTATTATGCGCGCCCACAATCATGGCGAAGGAGGTGTATTTGCACTAACGGCACTTTTGATTAGAAAAATTGGAAAAAAACCAAATACCAAATGGATCATAACTATACTTGGATGTATCGGTGCAGCTTTATTTTTTGGAAATAGCATTATCACTCCGGCTATCTCTGTTTTGAGTGCTGTCGAAGGATTAAAAATTTTATCACCTAAGTTAGAGCCTTATATTGTCTATATTTCATTAGTGTTAGTCTCTATTTTATTTGGAATTGAGAAATTTGGGACTGAAAAAGTTGGGACAGTTTTTGGACCTATAATGTTAATTTGGTTTATAACTATTGGTGGTTTAGGATTATTAGAAATTATAAACAAACCAATAGTTCTTAAGGCCTTAGATCCTGTTTATGGTTTTAATTTTTTACTAAAGCATCAAGGAATTGCAGTTATAATTTTAGGTTTTGTAGTACTTGCAATAACGGGAGCTGAGGCTCTTTATTCAGATATGGGTTTTTTTGGAAGAAGACCCATTCAAACAGCTTGGCTAATAATAGTTTTTCCTGCACTATTACTAAATTACTTCGGACAAGGGGCATTGTTAATTTCTGATCCAAGTACAATCGATAATCCATTCTTTAGGTTAGGACCAGACTGGGCATTAATTCCACTGATTATTTTAGCTACCTGCGCAACTATTATTGCGTCGCAAGCAGTGATTTCAGGAGTTTTTTCAATAGCCAATCAAGCAGTTCAGTTGGGTTATATTCCAAGACTTTTAATTAAACACACCTCAACAAATGAATATAGGGAAGTTTATTTATCTAAAATTAATATATTTTTATTTGTTGGAGTTGCTTTACTCATATTAAGTTTTAAAAGTTCGGCAAACCTAGCTGCAGCATACGGAACGGCTGTTACTGGATCGATGTTGATTGACACTATTCTTGCAACATTCTTGCTTATTTTTGTAAGAGGTTGGAATAAATTAATTTTTATACCAGTTTTTTTGACTTTTTTAATTCTAGATCTTGTATTTTTCTCAGCTACCTTGTTCAAATTTTTTGACGGGGGGTGGATTACAATTGTTATAGCTCTAGCAGTTTTTTTAATGATGTTGAGTTGGATTAGCGGTAGAGAAAGAATGCTTAAAGCACGTTGGGATGGATCAGTAAAAATCGAAAAGTTTTTATCTCAAATTAAAAAGAATCCGCCAAAAAGAATTGCTGGTACTGCAATATTTTTTGTACCCAACACTGAAGTAGTGCCAATGGCATTACTCCATAATCTTAAACATAATAGAGTACTTCATAAGCGTATTGTGTTTATGCATCTAAGTTTCACAAACTTTCCAAAACTTGGAGATGATGAAAGAGTAATAGTTAAGCGTTACTCCAATAATTTTTATAACATCATTGTAAGATATGGCTTTCAGGAAGAGCCGAATATCCCAAGAGTCCTAGCCCTTATTAGAGCAACAGAATTTAAATTTAGCATGCTAGATACTTCTTTCTTTATTGGAAAAGTAAAAGTTGTTAGCAAAAATCCAAATATTTTTTCAAGATTATTTATTTTAATGCATCGAACAATGCTTGGAGCTACGGAATACTACAAAATTCCTAAAGATCGAACTGTTGAAATAGGTGGAGTTATCGAGATTTAAATAAAAAGGGCCTAGATTTTAAAAATCTAGGCCCAATTATTTAAGTAAGTTTATAAGAGGATTATAACTTAACTGATTTGTTCTCCATGTTGAGAAAGATCTAAACCTTCTTTTTCTTCAGTATCCGAAGCTCTTAAAGGTGTAATCAAATTTACAACTTTTAAAATAATGTAGGTTATAACAGCCGTATAGATTACTGTTACAGCAACACCTAATAATTGTAACTTAACTTGATCAAAACCGCCTTCAACTTCTCCTCCAATAGCTTTCGTAACAAACACACCGGTTAAGACTGCTCCAATAGCTCCACCAAAAGCATGTATGCCAAAAACGTCTAAGGCATCATCGTAGCCAAGTGCACTCTTTAATTTTGTACAAGCAAGGAAACATAATACACCAGCAATTAATCCAATCAAAAATGCACTAGTTGGACTTACAAATCCAGCAGCTGGAGTAATTGCAACTAAACCTGCAACAGCACCTGAACACAGTCCAAGAAGACTTGGTTTTTTCTCGCCAGTAAACCATTCTGCTAACATCCAAGCGATACCTGCGCTTGCTGCAGCAATTTGAGTTACTAACATTGCCATTCCAGCGCTGCCATTTGCAGCAACCGCTGAACCAGCATTAAAACCAAACCAACCAACCCAGAGCATAGATGCTCCAATCATTGTTAATGCAACATTATGGGGTCTAACTTTAGATTTTCTTTTTCCAATGACAATTGCAGCAACTAATCCTGCAATTCCTGAGTTAATGTGAACTACGGTTCCACCAGCAAAATCTAAAACTCCCATTTTAGAAAGATAGCCGCCACCCCAAACCATATGACCAATCGGCGCATAAACTAAAATGACCCACAATATTACAAATAAAAATAAAGCACCAAAGTTTATTCTCTCAACTATTGATCCACAAATAAGTGCCACTGTAATTATTGCAAAAGTTAATTGGTAGACAACGAATACTGACTCTGGAATCGTCATTGTCAAACCAGCAACCTCTACTCCTTTAAGGAAAGTTTTTGAAAAGTCGCCAATGAATAAGTTTCCTTCACCAAATGTAAGTGAGTATCCACATATAAACCACATAAGTGTTACAATACATGTGATCATAAATGATTGACTTATTGTTGAGACAACATTCTTTTTACCAACTAAACCTCCGTAAAATAAAGCAAGACCTGGTATAGTCATTAATAATACAAGTGCAGTGCTTGTTAACATCCACGAAGCATCACCAGAATTTAAAACCGGTTTAGCTTGAGCAAAAGCTATACTTGATTGTAATAAAATTGCTAAAAACAACGAAATCTTTGATATTAGTTTAATCATATTGCTTTATCTCCTTTTTCACCTGTTCGAACGCGAATAACTTGGCTCAAATTAGTTACGAAAATTTTTCCATCACCAATTTTCCCTGTCTTTGCAGTCTTAAGTATAGTCTGCAAAGCTTTTGTATATTTTTTGCTTGATACAGCTATTTCTAGTTTTGTTTTTGGAAGAAAAGCAACCTCGTATTCAGAACCTCGATAAAATTCTGTGTGACCTTTCTGCCTCCCATATCCTTTAACATCTGTCATCGTCAACCCGTCAACGCCGATTTTGTTAAGAGCTTTCTTAACATTATCTGCCTGCTCAGGTTTTATGATTGCAGTAATTAGTTTCATAATACTCCCTGTTTTGTTTATTTAAATCAGTTATGGAGTAACAAAGATTTTTTTTAAAATGAAATGAACATTCAATGATTCAGATATGATCAGAATGCATAACCAAAAAAATTAATTTTTTCTAATATTATTTCTAAATTGATTTAGTTTACTGGAGAAATCATTAACTAAACCTAAAAGTGTATTACCATGCAAAGTTGGTATAACTCCTTTGCTAGTTCTATTAAAAAGTTTTTGATTTATTTCTTTTTCTAAATCCATCACGGCGCGTGAAAAAGTTGATTGAGATTTATTATCTTGCTTTGATGCTGTTAAAAAACTCCCTGCTTTAGCTACTTTTTTAAAAACTTTTAACTTTTCCCAATTCATAAAAAAAATTTATATTCAAAATGCATAACTAGCTAATGCAATGTTGGAAAATGAGCTATGCTAATTAACTTTAAAGCTGCCTAAAAATTTATAGGATCTATCCACTATGATCATCTCACCTGAATTTGCAAATTTATCAACTAATCCTTGAATTGTTGTATGATGGGCAACAAATATATAATTTTTGTTCTTATCAAGTTTTTCTATAAACTCTTTTGTTCTTTTTATATAAGCAGGAGTTTTGCTTGAATCTGCAAAGGTAGAATTTAAACTAGAAAAAGTTTCAAAATTTTTAAATGCGTGCTTTGCTGTATCTTTGCATCTGCAGTATTCGGAAGAATAAACTTTCTCAAAAGGAATATTATTTTTTACAAAAAATTCACCCATGCGCTTAGCTTGCTCAATTCCATTTGACGATAAATTTCTTTGGGTTTTACAATCATTTATATTAAAATTTGCAGGGTCTCCCGTTCCAGGAGCATCTGAATGGCGAATAAGAATTAATTTTCCCCCCTCTTTTAATTCTTTGATAATTTTTGTCTCATCCGCAAAAGCTGGAAAAAAACTTGCTAAGGTTAATAAACATACTAAAAATATCGATCTTACTTGCATTATATTAGTCTAGCGGTTGACTTCGAATAGTCATAATTAATAATTAATCTAAAAAAAATGACAAAATATTTAATTACTTTAATTGTTTTTTTAATTGCAGCAATGTTTTTTCTTTATTTTAGAGTAAAAAAACAAAACAAGGTTAGAGAATTAAAAAGAGATCCTAGAACAGGAACTTTTACAGATATTTAAAAAATTTATATTTTTTAAAATTTAATGGAAAACTTCATTATTTATCCAGCGTTATTATTTCCTGCTATTCCATTAATGATGACTAATTTTACTCATCGTTACAATAGCTGCGCTGCATTAGTTAGAAAGATTCATGCTGAGATTATTGAAAAAAAAATAGATACAAAAGATGTAATGGGTAGACGTTATATTGCCCAGATCAAAACTCTTACTTACAGAATTAAACTTATAAAACTTATTCAAACATTATCTGGATTAGCTCTCTTCACAAATTTACTTACTATTTTTTTTGGATACATTGAAGAGTCAAATATCTCGTTAAATTGTTTTGGTATAGCTGTTGGACTATTTGGAATTGCAATAATTCTTTTTATAATAGAAGTTCAAATGTCTGCTAGAGCGCTAGAATATCATTTAACTGATTTAAAAGATAAAGAAGATAATATTTTTTAATGTTGCTTAAAAGGTTAAGTCTTGGATTATTTATTATTCCAAGTGTGACAATTATTCTTTGTCTATTTATAACAATATATCTAAATATTTTAGACATCTGTAATCCGTTTATAAATGGATGTTATTCAATAAGTCGAGTTGGTAGGTCCTATCCTGCAGTTTTATTATTTAAACCTATGATGATCATTACTATAATTTTAATGATCACATATTTTTTTGAACATTATAGGATTTTTAAAAAGTTCTTATTAAATAAAATATATTTAAATTTAATATTATTATCAGGCTTAGTCTCAAGCTTTGCCTTATTAGTTTATGTAATTTTTTTAGGCGTTGAGGGATCAGGGATATGGAGATTTATGCGAAGGGGCGGAATTTTTATTTATATTATTTCTCTAATCATTTCACAATTCTTAATAATTTTAACTTACATTAAAATAAAAAATGACTATCAAGTCATTATTTCAAGTAAAATTGTAAATATTAATTTTTGTTATAACGTATTACTAATTACATGTGGAATTATAATAATTTTATTAATAGATATTTTTTCTTTTACAACGTCCTGGCACGTTAAAAATATAATTCAGTGGAATTACTTTTTGTTAATGAACTTATTTTTTTTAAATACTTATTTTACTTGGAAAAAATTAGATAAATAATTTTTTAATGCGACAAATTGAGTTTGGAGTTATTTTTTTTCTTTAAAATCAATCACTATTCCTACTAAATTAGTATGGATTTAAGTATATTTTATTTAGGTTTAATTTATAAAAGTTTGACTTAAATCTTTAATTACATTAGCAACTTCTTTTCGTTCAAACCTCTAAAAAAAACCATGTTAAAAAAAAAAGCTTTTTTTTTCATTTTTATATTTCAAATTATTCTTCAATCCACAGCTCTCTCTAAAGAAGTAAATATATTTACGTCCAGACATTATGAATCTGACATTAAATTATATGAAATATTTAGAAAAAATACAGGCATAAAAGTTAATATTATTTCAGGCGAAGCAAAAGCTTTAGAAAAAAGAATAATAGAAGAAGGAAAAAGTTCAAAGGCTGATGTTTTTATAACTGTCGATGCTGGTGCTTTAGGGTCAGCGCACGATAAAGGAATATTTCAAGAAATTAAATCAAAAACATTAGAAACATCAATACCAAAAAATTTTAGAACTAGTCATTGGGTTGGAATAACAAAGCGAGCAAGAGTAATTTATTATAACCCAGAAAAAGTTACTTCTGAAGATTTAAAAAATTTATCGTATGAAGATTTATCTAGCGAAAAATGGAAAAATAGAATTGCTATTAGACCATCTAGCAACATATACAATATATCCCTTGTTTCATCTATTATCGAAAATCAAGGTGTGGAAAAAACTGAAATATGGCTCAAGGGATTTGTAAAAAATTTTTCCAGAGAACCAATGGGTGATGATAGAGCTCAAATTTTAGCGGTTGCTGCTAAAGAAGCGGATATAGCCGTAGCAAATTCATATTATATTGCCATTATGCTATCTGGAGAAAAGGGTGAAGAGCAAAAAAAAGCTGCAAAAAAAGTAAAGGTACATTTTCCAAATCAAAATAATAGAGGTACCCATATGAATATTAGTGGGGCTGGGATTTTAAAAAATGCCCCAAACAAAGAAAATGCTAGAAAATTTATAGAATTTTTATTGTCTAAAGAAGCTCAGCAACACATAGTCAACAATACCTATGAATACCCGATGATTAAGGGTGTTAAATTAAATCCATTAATTGAACAATTTGGAAGTGAGTTTAAACAAGACATGACTACTAAAGTTGATTCATATTTTAAAAATCAAAGTAAAGCTTTGGAAATTATGAAGATATCTGGATGGAGATAGTCATTATCCACACTGTAATTTAAAAATGATTATCTTATAGAGAGATAATAAAATTCATCTTATTTTTGATAATTTTTTAAAACTTTACTAATATAAATTGTATCTAATGAAAAATCTTAATAATAAAATTTGGTTTATTTTGCCATTTATAATTTCATTATTGGTTTTTATTCCAATCGCAATTATCATTTATAGTTTTTTTTTAGAAACTTCTGACTATATATCACTATTATCTAAAACTTATTTATTAAATTATCTTGTCCAAACATTTATATTATTAATAAGTGTTATCTTTTTAACGTCTATATTAGGTATTGGTAGCGCATATTTTGTAACTTTCTATAAATTTCCTGGTTGTAATTTTTTTTCATGGTCCTTAATATTATCATTTGCAATTCCTGGATATATCTATGCTTATTCTTTAAATGCTTTTTTCTCAAATTACGGCGTTGGATATACTTTATTAAATTTTATTTATAGTGGCATAAATTATAATGAAGTAATTCCAAAGATTAACGGAATAAAAGGTGCTATAATATCTTTATCATTTTCATTATTCGTATACGTTTATTTAATAGTTAGAATTTCATTTAACTATCAATCTCAAAATATGATTGATGCGGCAAAAAATCTTGGCTTTGGACCGATAAAGATTTTTACTAGAATTTTGCTGCCAGCAGCAAGACCTGGAATTATCGTTGGATTGTCACTAGTTGGAATGGAAGTTCTTTCTGATTTTGGAACCGTATCTTTTTTTAGTGTTAATACTTTAACATTAGCAATTTATGATAGTTGGTTAATTTACGATGATTTAACTACAGCAAATCAATTCTCTTTCTATTTAATATTGTTTATTTTTTTATTTTTCTTTATTGAGAATTATACTCGTAGTAGGTCAAAATTTCATACTCCATCAAAAAGTTTTAAAGATATTAAAAAAATTACTTTGAAAGGAAATAAGGCTCGTTTTGTGACTTTGTTTTTTTTCTTAATATTTTTTTGCTCATTTATTTTTCCTTTAATGCAGATGATATATTGGATTGTTAAGTTCCCAAAATTTTACGGTGTATTTGAATTTATGGAAATTTTTCTTAACACTTTATATTTAATCTCGATAAGTACCTCGATATTGATAATATTTTCATTAATAATTAATTATGGAATACGATTAAACCAAAACTCTTTATTAAGTTATTTAACAATTATATGTACATCAGGGTATGCAATTCCTGGTGTTATTATGGCCGTAACATTGCTGACATTTTTTTCTTATTTTTCAGAAATTATTGAAAAACTGTTTTACTTAAATAATATAAAAAACTTTTTTATTGGAACGACTTTTGCATTATTTGTTGCATATTTTATTAGATTCTTTTCTTTAGCCGTTAATGGGATTAAGTCAGGTTATGAAAAATTGAATACATCTATGGACTCAGCTTCTGCGATGTTAGGTTTCTCAAAACTTAAAACATTTAAGAAAATACATTTAAGTTTCTTAAAAAAAAATTTAATTTTAATTAGTCTTTTAATTGCTATTGATATTATCAAAGAACTTCCAATGACATTAATTCTGCGACCTTATAACTTTGAAACTTTTGCAACTAAAGCATATTATTACGCGTCACAAGATTTGGTCGAACTAGCTAGTACGCCAAGTTTATTATTAGTATTGATTACAAGTTTTTTAATATTAATACTAAAACGTTTTATTCTAAAAGATTTTTAAAATGCTTATTATAAAAAAATTAATTAATTTTAAAAAAATATTAGCGAGACTAAAATGAATTTTTTTGAATATAAAAATGTTGATTTTTCAAATTCAAAAAATATCATTCTTGAAAATGTTTCCTTTTCAATAAAAAACAAAGGTCAGACTATTTGTCTGCTTGGGCCATCGGGGGTAGGCAAAACTACAATTTTGAGAACTATAGCTGGGTTAAAATATATTAGTAATGGAGAAATTATTTTAAATAAAAAAATATTATCAAATAATAAAATTTTTATTGAGCCTGAAAAAAGAAATGTTTCTTTAAGTTTTCAAGACAATGCACTTTTTCCACATTTTGATATTGAAAAAAATATAAAATTAGCAATTTCAAAAAATAATAATGGCCCCCTATTTTTTTCAACAGATGAGTTAATGGATCTTTTTTTTATAAAACACTTAAAAAAAAAATATCCACATGAAGTTAGTGCAGGGGAAGCCCAGCGAGCGTGTGTTATAAGATCTATAAGTAAGAATCCTGACCTTTTATTATTAGATGAACCTTTTGCCAATTTAGATCACAATCTTAAAGAAATAATTCAAAAAAACTTAAAAGATATTTTAAAAAAAACTTTTATTACTACAATAATTGTAACACATGATAAAAATGAGGCATTTTATTTCGGTGATTATTGTGGTGTTCTATTAAATAAAAAATTTGAACAATTCGATACTCCTTTTAACCTTCATTATAAACCGCAAACAAAAAAGATTTTAGAATTTTTTAATAGAGGAACACTTATTCCTGTTAAATTCATAAAAAAGAATACTTTGTACAATGATGATCTAGGTGAAATTAATGCTGAAGTTCCAACTACTTTCTCAATAAATCAATCCTTTGAAATTCTTATTCAACCTGAAGATTTACATTTTGATGAATCTAGTAATTTGCAATTAGAAATTATTGATAGAAAATTTAATGGATCAAATTCAATTTATGTTTTAAATACCAAAAATAATAATAAAATATCAGCGTCCGTTATTTCAGATCATTATCGTATTCTTGAGGAAAATAAAAAATTTGGAATTAAAAAACCTATATACATAAGCAATTTAATTTGTTTTTAATGCATAATATAAAAATGATAAAATACTAATAAAAATGATACCTGGTTTTGGTTTTAGAAAAAAATTTTCAGATCTTAGTGAAAAAGAAATACTAGCTTTAGCAATATCATCCGAGGAAGATGATGCTGCTATTTATAGAAATTATGCCGATTATTTAAAAAACGATTATCCAGACACGTCCAAAATATTCCATGATATGGCAAGAGTTGAGGACTCTCATAGAAAATTATTACTTGATACCTTTAAAAAAAGATTTGGAGATAATATTCCCTTAATAAGAAGAGACCATGTATCTGGTTTTTATAATCGAAAACCTGTTTGGTTAATGAAAAATCTAAGCATTGATAGAATTAGACTTGAGTCTGAAATGATGGAACGTGATGCATATAATTTTTATATGAAAGCTGCTCAAATGAGCACTGATGTAACAACGAGAAAATTGCTTGGTGATTTAGCAGCTGCTGAGGCTGGACACACAGTTGCTGCTGACAATCTAATTGAAAAGCATGTGGCCGGAGATACGAAAGAAATAGAGGCTAGAACTGCAAAAAGACAATTTATTTTAACTTGGGTACAACCTGGTTTAGCTGGATTAATGGATGGCTCCGTTTCTACACTTGCTCCAATTTTTGCAACAGCCTTTGCAACACAAGATACATGGACAACTTTTGTTGTGGGTCTAGCAGCATCCGTTGGTGCTGGAATATCCATGGGGCTTACAGAGGCAGTATCTGATGATGGAGTAATTTCAGGAAGAGGTTCGCCTGTAAAACGCGGGCTTGCATGTGGAATAATGACTGCTGTTGGTGGATTAGGTCACGCACTTCCCTATTTGATACCGCATTTTTGGACCGCAACTATCCTTGCAATGATTATAGTATTTTTTGAATTATGGGCAATTGTTTGGGTTCAAAATAAATACATGGAAGCGCCTTTTCTTAGAGCAACTTTACAAGTCGTTGTGGGCGGTGGATTAGTTTTAGCTGCCGGAATTTTAATTGGTACAGGTTAATTTAAGATCTATAGTCTGCGTTAATTGAAATATATTCTGCATTAAAATCGCAGGTATAAGCAGTAAATTTTCCTTTACCTAAATTTAAATTCACATCAAAAACAATATCTTCACCAAGCATATAATTTTTAACTTTATGCTCATCATAACTAGGTACCTGCATTCCATATTTTGTGATCAAAAAATCACCAATTTTAATTTCTATTTTATCTTGTTTAACTTTCTCATTGGTCTTTCCAATGGCCATAAGTATTCTTCCCCAATTAGGATCGCTACCGGCAAGAGCAGTTTTTACAAGGGGAGAATTAGCAATGGACATTGCAACTTCTTTTGCAAATTTATTATTAGAAGCTCCTGTAACTTTTATTGTAAGAAATTTTTTAGCTCCTTCACCATCTAAAACAACTTGCTTTGAAAGATCGAGCATTACTTCATAGAGAGCTTTTTCAAAATCTTTTGCTACTTTAGAGTTAATATCATTAATAATTCTATTCTTGGCTTTTCTAGTTGAAAAAACTAACACCATATCATTGGTTGAAGTATCGCCATCAACAGTGATTGCATTAAACGTGTTTTCAGTATTTTTTTTCAACATTTTATTAAGAACCTCTTGAGAAATATTTGCATCGGTGAAAATAAAACCGAACATAGTTGCCATATTAGGCGCTATCATTCCTGAACCTTTTGCAATACCTGCTACATTTATAAAATCTTTGTTAGTTTGAACAACTGCACAGCTCATTTTTCCAAATGTGTCGGTAGTCATAATAGATAGGGCCTGCTTAATCCAAGTTAATTTTATAGGTCTTTTTAATTTTTCAATTAAATTAGGTAGAGCTCCTTTAACTTTTGCAAGAGGAAATGGTTGACCAATGACTCCTGTGGAAGCAAATAAAATTTGTTTATTTGAAATTTTTTTTTTATCTGAAAAAAATTTAGCTAACTCAATAATACTATTTAAGCCTTGTTTGCCTGTGTATGCGTTTGCATTTCTAGTGTTTACTAATAAAACTCTAATATCTTTTTTGTTTGCTTTAATATTCCAATCAATACAAACAGATCTTGTTGAGGATTGTGTATAAACTGCTGAAAATATCGCACCATCCGGAAAATAAAATAAACTTACATCATCTCTATTGGTATTATACAAACCTGCGCTTGCCGTTGAAATCTCTAGGCCATCAATGCTTGGCATTTCAGGAAAATCTTTGGTAACTCTATTCAATTGTTTTTTCTTAAAAAAGTTTTGAAATAACGTAGTCATGTGTATTTTATTTAGTGTTTTTTCAGTTATAAGGTAGTTGCTAAATTTATACTATTTAATTTATCTGTAATAATATCTCAAAATGATACCGGGTTTAAACATTTTAAAAAAAATATTTAAAACATCCAATGAGCGTAAGCTTGCTGAAATACAGCCGTTAGTTCAAAAAATTAATTTATTAGAACCAGAAATTCAAAAACTTTCAGATCAAGAATTAAAAAATAAAACACAAGAATTTAAAAATCGAATTAAAAATGGTGAAAATTTGAATAAAATTTTACCAGAAGCATTCGCTTGTACACGCGAAGCAAGTATTAGAACCACAGGACAAAGACATTTTGATGTACAATTAATGGGGGGAATTATTCTTCATCAAGGTGGTATTTCAGAAATGAAAACCGGTGAAGGAAAAACACTTGTTGCAACTTTACCAGCCTATTTAAATAGCCTAACCGAAAAAGGCGTACATATCGTAACAGTGAACGATTATCTTGCAAAACGTGATTCCGAATGGATGTCTAAAATTTACAATTTTTTAGGTGTAAGTGTTGGATGTATTGTAAGTGGTATCGATGATGTTAGCCGAAAAGCTCAATATGAATGTGACATCACCTATGGAACAAATAATGAATTTGGATTTGATTATTTAAGAGATAATATGAAGTATTCCATCGCCGAGATGGTACAGCGAAAACATTACTTCTGTATTGTCGATGAAGTAGACAGCATCTTAATTGATGAAGCCAGAACTCCTTTGATAATTTCTGGGCCAACAGAAGATAATTCTTCTCAATATTTTTTATGCAACAAATTAGTTAATCAGCTAAGCAAAGAACATTATGATACTGATGAAAAAGATCGTAGTGCCCTACTAACTGAAAAGGGAATTGATTTTATTGAAGATAAGTTAAGAAAAATAAATTTATTAAAAGGCTCCAATTTTTATGATCCACAAAACTTATCCATCGTTCATCATATAAATCAATCTTTAAGAGCAAATATGCTATTTAGTAAAGATAAGGACTATATCGTTAAAGATAATCAAATTTATATTATCGATGAATTTACCGGTCGTATTATGGAAGGCAGAAGATATTCTGACGGCTTACATCAAGCGATTGAAGCGAAAGAAGGGGTTCAAATTCAAAATGAAAATCAAACTTTAGCTTCGATTACTTTTCAAAATTATTTTAGATTATACGAAAAACTTTCTGGTATGACCGGAACAGCTATGACTGAAGCTGAAGAATTTTATGAAATTTATAAATTAGATGTAGTTGAAGTGCCTACCAATAGACCAATGGTTAGAAAAGATTTTAATGATAAAATTTTTAGAACTGAAAAAGAAAAATTTAATGCGATTATAAAAGAAATTATTTCTGCAAATGAAAAAAAGCAACCAGTTTTGATTGGAACCACTAGTATTGAAAAGTCTGAAAGAATTTCTAAAATTTTAAAACAAGAGTCAATAAAACATAATGTTTTAAATGCAAAATTTCATGAACAAGAGGCTAACATAATTGCACAAGCGGGCCGAATTGGTGCGGTCACTATTGCGACTAATATGGCTGGTCGTGGAACAGATATTCAGCTTGGTGGAAATTTAGATCTTAAGATTAAAGAAGGTGGAACAAATGACAAAGTTTTAATTGATAGAACTAAAAAAGATCATGAAGATGAAAAAGCCAAAGTGTTAGCTAGTGGTGGATTATTTGTTATTGGAACAGAACGACATGAAAGCAGAAGAATAGATAATCAATTAAGGGGACGAACTGGAAGACAAGGTGATGTGGGTAGCTCGATTTTTTATTTAAGCTTGCAAGATGATCTGATGAGAATTTTTGGATCTGAAAAGATTGATTTTATGCTACAAAAATTAGGACTTAAAGAAGGAGAATCCATAGACCATCCATGGATTAATAAAGCTCTGGAAAAAGCTCAACAAAAAGTTGAGGGAAGAAATTTCGATATTAGAAAAACCTTATTACAATTTGACGATGTAATGAATGATCAAAGAAAAGTAATTTTTGAACAAAGGTTAGGTGTAATAAAAAATCAAAAAATTTATGATGTAGTAAATGATATTTTTGATGAAATTGTAGAAAATTTAATTGATGAAATAAATAATTATCGAGATAACGGAGATGTTAATACTAAAAAATTAGTAAAAACCAAAACAGAGCGTTTATGTGGAACTAAAATTAATGACGGTGAATTTGATGCATGGCTTTCAAAAAGCACTCCAGAAAAAAAAGAATTTTTCAAAAAGCACTTTGACCAAAGAAGAAATGCAAGAATTTCAACTGCAGGAGATGAAATTAATAAAGATGTTGAAAAAAGAATTTTTTTGCAAAACCTTGATTACGAGTGGAGAAGTCACTTGCAATATCTTGAACAGTTAAGACAGGTTATAGGTCTTAGAGGTTATGGTCAGAAAAACCCACTGGACGAATATAAAAGAGAAAGCTTTAATTTATTTAAAGAACTACTTGCTAAGATTAAGGAAAATTTAATTATTTTTTTAATTAATATTCAAGTAACAAAAGAAGAAAGACCTCCACAGCCACAACAGCCTGTTATAGAGGAAAAAATTTCAAGGAACGCACCTTGTATTTGTGGATCGGGTAAAAAATATAAAAATTGTTGTGGTACGTTAAGCAAAAATTAATACCAAAATAAATAAAATTATAATTACAACAACTGTTGCAACTAATTTACGATTATTTTGAAGTAATAATTTCCAATTGAATGGATTGAAAGTAACTGTGCTAATATGTGTATCTTTATAAAATTCTTCTTTCGTAATCATCACGTCTCGCCCAATACTTAAAAATCTATTTTTTCTCTGATAAATGAGCTCTTCTGGAGAAATTTTTATTAGTTCATTTAAATTTTTTTTAATACTTAAAGTGACATTTGAAACTATTTCATCATGATTTCGATGGGCTCCACCTTTAGGCTCTTTAATAATTTCATCAATAATTTTATTTTCAAGTAAATCTTGTGAAGAAATTTTCATTGCCTCCGCTGCTTCTTTAGCTTTTTTTGGATCACGCCAAAGAATTGATGCACACCCTTCTGGCGATATTACTGAATAAACTGAATATTCTAACATTAAAACTTTATTAGCAGTTGCAAGGGCTATAGCACCGCCTGAACCTCCTTCTCCTATAACAACTGAAATCAATGGAACTTTCACATTAAGACAACACTCAATACATTTTGCAATCGCCTCTGCCTGACCTCGTTCTTCTGCGCCTTTGCCAGGATAAGCGCCAGGAGTGTCTATAAAAGTTATTATTGGAATATTTAATCTGTCTGCAAGGTTCATTAGACGCATACTTTTGCGATATCCCTCTGGCCTCATCATCCCAAAATTTCTTTGAATTCTAGATTGAGTATCATTACCTTTTTCCTGCCCAATAACTAAAACTGATACCCCATCAAGAGTTGAAAAACCTGCCAACACGGATTGATCTTCTCCATACAAGCGATCCCCTGATAAATTAATAAAATCTGGAAAAATCTTCTCAATATAATGAATAGAACGAGGTCTAAATTCATGTCTTGCTACTTTTGTTTTTTGCCATCGGTTTAGATTTGCATACGTTCGGTCCAATGCCTCATTCAACCTTCTTTCAGCATCAACAATTGTCGGATTTTCAATTGTAGTAATTCCTTTTGCAAGATAAGGAGCTTTTAATTCCTGAACTCTTTGGTCTAATGCTTTAATATCGTCTTCAAAATCTAAATAATTCATTTAACAATTTAATTTTTATACATATTGAGTTCGGATAAAGTTTATATATAAATTGTGTCCTATATGAAATCTTTTCCAAAAAATACCATTATTACAGGAAAAATTTCTAAAGAATTTGAAGAAATCTTAACTTTGGATTGTTTACAGTTTGTAGCTGATTTACATCGAAAATTTAATTTGCGAAGACTTGAGTTGTTAAAACGTAGGCAAGAAATTCAAAAAAAAATTGATAGTGGCTGGCGTCCAAATTTTTTAGATGAAACTAAATCTATAAGAGAAAAAGATTGGAAAATTTTAGATGTTCCAAATGATCTACAAGATCGCAGGGTTGAAATTACCGGACCTACTAATCAAAAAATGATTATCAATGCTCTAAATTCTGGAGCAAGTTGTTTTATGGCGGATCTTGAAGATTCAGCAACTCCAGCTTGGAATAATGTTATTGAGGGTCAAATTAATTTAAAAAATGCAATTAATAAAAAAATTAATTTCACAGATAAAACCACTGGCAAAGAATACAAATTAAATGAAAAACATGCTGTTCTTATTGTAAGACCAAGGGGATGGCATTTGGATGAGGCACATTTTCTAGTTGATAATGAAAAATGTTCAGGAGGAATATTCGATTTTGCTATTTATTTTTATCATAATGCTAAGCAATTAATTAAGAATGGGACGGGTCCTTATTTTTATCTCCCAAAAATGGAAAGTCATCTTGAGGCTAGACTTTGGAACGATGTATTTACTGAAGCACAAAAAAAATTAGGTATTAAACACGGAACCATCAAAGCAACAGTTCTAATTGAGACAATTTTAGCTTCTTTTGAAATGGATGAAATTCTATTTGAATTAAAAGATCATATCGTAGGTTTAAATTGTGGAAGATGGGATTATATTTTTAGCTACATAAAAAAATTCAAAAATTTTAAAGATTTCTTACTACCGGATCGATCAATTGTTAAAATGACTTCGCATTTTTTAAGGTCGTATAGTTTATTATTAATTAAAACCTGTCATCGCAGAGGTGCTCACGCAATGGGTGGAATGGCCGCTCAGATACCAATTAAAGATAATGAAGCTTTAAATCAAAAAGCAATGGATGCAGTAAAGCAGGATAAATTAAGAGAAGCTAATGATGGCCATGATGGTACTTGGGTTGCTCATCCTGGTTTAGTAAAAATTGCAAAAGACGTGTTTGATGAAAAAATGCCACAACCAAACCAAGTTAACAAAATCCCAAGTAATATAAAAATTGAGGCTAATGATTTATTGTTGGCTGAAAAAGGAGATATCACTGAAGAAGGTCTTAGAAAAAATATTTCTGTTGGAATTCAATATTTAGCTGCATGGCTTGGTGGAAATGGTTGTGTACCTCTTTATAATTTAATGGAAGATGCTGCTACCGCTGAAATCTCAAGAGCTCAGGTTTGGCAATGGAACAAGCATCAATGCAAAACTATTGATGGTAAAACTATTGACCCTATCTATGTAAAAAAAATTGTAAAAGAAGAAATGGTGCAGATTAAAAAAGAAGTTGGAGAGCATAAATTTGACAAAGGCAATTACGAGCGAGCGGCGAAAATGTTCGAAGAAATGTCAATTGCTAATCAATTTGAGGACTTCTTAACTGTCCCTGCATATAACGAAATTATAAGAACAGAAGCTAGATAATTTTTTATTTAACAATACTGATCTTTTCTACTGGAATTTTTTCAATAATTTTTGTTTTTTCCAAAACAATATCTTTTGAACCAAAGTAATAAAGAATACTAAGAATAGCTATCAAGATAGCCAAAGCTGCTAGGATAATTTGTATTGAAGTTCTAAAAGGCATAAGAAATTAATTATATAATATTTAAATTGAAATTATGTTAATAAATTATTCATTGATTAATGGCAACGCATAAAAGTTTAGTATTAGTAGGAATGATGGGAACTGGCAAAAGTACTATTGGAAAAGAAGTTGCAAAAAAATTAAAAATTGAGTTCATAGATACTGATATATTAATAGAAAACGAAACTAATCAAACGATAGCTGAAATTTTTAAAAAGAATGGAGAAAAATATTTTAGAGATTTAGAAGAAAAAATTTTTTTAAGAATTAAAAATGATAAAGAAAAAATAATTTCTTCAGGCGGAGGAGCATTTATTAATGAGTCTATTAGAAAAAAAATCTTAAAAGAATATTTATCTGTTTGGTTAAATATGGATGAAGATTTGATTATTAATCGTATTAAAAGAAATTCTAAAAAGAGACCCATGGTAGATCAAAATAATATTGAAAAAAGTGTAAAAAATTTAAAAAAAACCAGAGACCCGATATATAAATTGGCCAACTATGAAATAAATTGTAACTTAAATAGTAAGAATAAAATCATTGAAAAAATTATAGATTTTTATGAAAAAAATAACAATTAAAGTAAATTTAAATCATAATAGTTATCCAATTATAATTTCAAAAAATTTATTAAATAATGCAGGTTTAGAAATTAAAAAAGTTATTCCAAAGGCAAAGAAATTTTTATTAATTACGGACAAAAATATTCCTAAATCTTATATCCGATCAATTTTGTCTTCATTGAAGTCTAAAGAAAAATATCTTTTTACTTTGAATGCAGGAGAAAAATCAAAAAATATGAATTTTACTAATAAAATTATTGAAAAATTATTTAAATATAATTTTAATCGTGATGACTGTTTAATTGCTTTAGGTGGCGGTGTTATTGGAGATTTATCAGGATTTGCAAGTAGCATATTTAAAAGAGGTATTAATTTAGTTCAAATACCAACAACTTTATTGGCGCAAGTAGATTCCTCTATTGGCGGAAAAACTGGAATTAATTCTAGTGAAGGCAAAAATATGATTGGAACATTCTACCAACCAAAGCTTGTTTTAATTGATCCGCTAACATTAAAAAGTTTACCGCGTAGACATTTAGTTGCAGGCTATGCTGAAATTTTAAAATATGCCTTAATAATGAATAGAAAGTTTTTTTCTTGGCTAGAAAAAAATTCTCACGACATTGTTAATTTAACTCACATAAATCAGGTAATGTATGCAATTAAAGAAAGTTGTAAAAGCAAAGCAACCATAGTGCAAAGAGACGAGAAAGAAAAAAACCTTAGAGCAATACTTAATTTTGGTCATACTTTTGCGCATGCTTTTGAGGCAGTAAAAAAATATTCAAATGACCTTATTCATGGCGAAGCAGTTCTATATGGAATGATGATCGCATCCTCACTGTCTGTAAAAATGAAAATGCTAAATATAAATGAACATCAGCGTATTAAAGATTTATATAGAAAATTAAATATTAATTATAAAATTAAGAATATTTTTAATAAAAAAGATATAAGCAAAATTTTTAATTATATGAAACATGATAAAAAAATATCAGGATCTAAAATTAACTTAATTTTATTAAAAAAAATTGGAAGGGCTAAAATTTTACCATCCGATTTGAATAAAAATGTTAAACCTATTTTAGTAGAGCAATTTAATTAATCTTTATTTCAAGAGAATGAATAATATTTTTCATCTCTTCTTCTAAAATTTCATAAATTTTTTTATGGGCATCTACTGGCTTCAATTTCTTTAATTCAGCTGAAGAAATAATTAATTCAAAATGACTATTATTGTTTTTTGGAGACTGAGCGTGATGTTGATGCAGATGTGATTTATTATTCACTTGTACTTTTTCACATATGATATTTTGTTTAATTTTATCTAAGATAATATATTTTAGATCAGACATAAAATAATTTTAGTCAATTTAAAAAATTACGCAAATGAGAAAGATCTGTGAATGGAGTAAATGCAAAGAGTTGGCTTCTGGTCAGGGTCTTATAAAAAAAGATATTAATAAACAATATAAGTGGTTTTGTGGTGATCATCTAAAAATACATAATAAGACTAACGACAATTCATGCGATTGGAAAAGATGTAGGCAACCTGGCGAGTTTAAAGCTCCATCTAAAACAGCAGGAGAGTACAAATGGTTTTGTTCGGAACATATAAAAATTTACAATCACGATTGGGATTTTTTCTCTGAAATGTCACAAGATAAAATTGAAGAGTTTATTCATTCAGATATTACTTGGCATAAACCAACTTCTAAACTTGGATCAAAGGATAATTTCTTTAATAAAGTTTGGAGGAATATTTTAGAAGAGCAAGATATTTTTCCTGCTGATTATTTTAAACAATTTGAAAAAAAAACAATTTATAGTTCAAAAGAAATAGAAGCTTTAAAAAAATTAGATTTAAAAAGTAATGTAAAATGGAGCGAAATTAGAGAGCAATTTAAAAAACTTGTAAAAAAATACCACCCAGATACAAATTCTGGTGATAAAAAATTTGAAAATAAATTAAAAGAAATAACTATCGCTTATACTCTTTTAAGGAATAATCAAAAAAACGTTAATCATGGACAATAATATTTTTGAAAATACTACTGATATAAAAATTTCTGTTAAACAAACCTTTAATATTGAAACAGATATGACTGTTGAAGGTTTCTCCAAAAAAAATCAATTTGTTCCTGAGTTGGATAATGCTTATAAATTTGATCGCGATACTACTCTTGCGATTCTTGCCGGTTTTGTTTTCAATAAAAGAGTTTTAATTCAAGGTTTTCACGGAACAGGAAAATCAACACATATTGAACAAGTTGCGGCAAGATTAAATTGGCCCTGCATAAGAGTAAATTTGGACAGTCACATTAGTAGAATTGATCTTTTGGGAAAAGATGCAATCGTAATAAAAGATAATAAACAAGTTACTGAATTTAGAGAGGGTATCTTGCCTTGGGCACTACAAAATCCTGTGGCGCTAGTATTTGATGAATATGATGCTGGCAGACCTGATGTTATGTTTGTAATTCAAAGATTGCTTGAAAGTGAAGGAAAATTAACTTTGCTCGATAAAAATAAAGTAATTAAACAAAATAAATATTTTAGATTATTTGCAACTGCCAATACCATTGGTCTTGGGGACACTTCAGGACTTTATCACGGGACACAGCAAATTAATCAGGGACAAATGGATAGATGGAATATTGTAACCACTCTTAATTACCTAAAACAAGAAAATGAACTTGAAATCATATTATCTAAATGCCCTCATCTAAATAATGCAGATGGAAAAAAAATCGCTCAAAAGATGATACAGGTTGCTGATTTAACAAGATCTGGCCTTGCTAATGGGGATATTTCAACGGTAATGAGTCCAAGAACAGTAATGACATGGGCAGATAATTATAAAATTTTTAACGATATTGGTTATTCTTTTAGAATATCATTTTTAAATCGCTGTGATGAATTGGAAAGAACGATTATTGGAGAATATTTTCAAAGATGCTTTGCTAAAGAACTCACAGAAACATCAGAAAGTGTAAAAATAAATCTTAAAAATGGAAAATGAAAAACAGGCTGAAAATTTCAAAATAGCCATCTCATCAACCATTAAAGCATTAACAAAAAAACAAGATCTTAATATTTTATTTTCAGATAACCCCTCTAAGGAAGGCAACATTATTAACCTTCCAAAAATTAATCCTGAGACCACGGATGAATATCAAACTATTAGGGCTCTTGCAGATACCGAAGCTTTAAAAATAAAATATAGCAATTTAGAAATTTCGAAAAAATTTGAACCGCGAGGTATGATTGCAAAAAATATTTATAAGAGTGCTGAAAAAACTCGTTATGAAAAATTAGGCGCAGAAAACTTTGCAGGAATAAATTTAAATTTTAAAAATTATTATCAAAATAAATTCAAAGAACAAAGTGATGATGTGTATAATAATATTGAAAAAGCTTTTGATATTATTCTAGCAAATCACTTACTAAATTTAGAATTAAATCTTGAAGAAAAGAAAAGTCTAAAAAATTGGAGCAGAATAATTGATGAAAAGATAAAAGATAAATTAGACTTATTAAAAAAAAATATTTCTCATCAAGAAAAGTTTTCTAGCATTTTAAATACTATTATTGAAAATTTAAAATTAGATGAAAAATTAAGTCCCAATGAAAACGAAAGTAATAATGAAGAAAAAAATGAAAATAAACTTAAAGATCAAAATGATAATGAAATTAATCAAGATAAAAATTCAAACAAACAAGATTTTAATATTGAAAGCATAATTCCTGATGTTGAGATTGATGCAAATCAAAATGAACACGAAACCTTAATAGAAGATGACAATAATTCAAATGATGAGATTAAATCATCTAACTTTAAAAAAAATAATAGCGAAATTAAATATAAAATTTTTACAAATAAATTTGATAAAATTATTAATGCTGAAGAAATGGTTGATCCAAATGAAATGGTTAAGTTCAGAGAAAATTTAGATAATCAGTTAAAATCTTTTCATAACTTCATTTCAAGACTAGCAAATAAATTACAAAGAAAATTACTTGCATTTCAAAATAGGTCTTGGGAATTTGATCTTGAAGAAGGAATGCTTGATACGGCAAAACTTACCCGAGTGATTATTGATCCACACAACTCTCTTTCTTATAAAAAAGAAAAAAATACAATTTTTAAAGATACGGTAGTAACGTTATTAATTGATAATTCTGGATCGATGCGTGGTCGTCCCATCTCCATCGCTGCTATCTGCGCTGATATTTTATCCCGAACATTAGAAAGATGTTCGGTAAAAGTTGAGGTATTGGGATTTACAACTTTAAATTGGAAAGGCGGCAAAAGTCGGGAGCTTTGGTTAAAAAATAAAATGAATAATCCTGGAAGATTAAATGATCTATCTCATATTATTTATAAATCCGCTGACACACCATGGAGGAGAGGAAAGAATAATTTAGGACTTATGTTAAAAGAGGGAATTTTAAAAGAGAATATTGATGGAGAAGCAATCTTATGGGCTTATCAAAGATTAAAAAAAAGAAGTGAAGAGAGAAAAATCTTAATGGTGATCTCCGATGGAGCTCCTGTGGACGACTCAACACTTTCTGTAAATCCAGGAAACTACTTAGAAAAACATTTAAAAAATATAGTAAAATGGATTGAAAATAAAAATGATGTTGAAATTAATGCTATTGGAATTGGTCACGATGTTACCAACTATTACAGTAAAGCTTTAAAAATTGCAGATGTACAAGAATTAGGGGATGCTTTGATTGATCAACTGGCAGATCTATTTATTGAAAAAACAAAAAATAAAAAGACGATTAATTAAATTTAGCAATTAAGATTTTAAAAGGTAATAGCATAATAAAAGCAAAAATTAATTTTATAGTCAAATCTCCAATCGCTAACATTATCCATGAAGAATCTGTTCCATAAAAAGCTATACCAAAAAATACTACTGTATCTAAAAAAGAGCTAAAAATTGAAGAAATAAGAGGCGGTATAAACCATGATCTATTTCTTAATATATTGAACAAAAAAATATCTAAAAATTGTCCTGCTAAAAAAGCAGTTGCTGATGCAAAAACAATTCTTAAAATAATTAAATTGAAGTCTTCAAAAGTTAGAATAAAAGAAAAAGTAATTCCAGATAGAAATCCATAAATAACTGTTTTTTTGGCAAAATCCTTTCCATAAAATCTATTTGCAAGGTCAGTAATTAAAAAAGTAATTGGATATGAAAAAGCACCCCAGGTTAAAACTTCATTAAGTCCTAAATAGTTAAATTGAAATTGAACTAAATAATTTGATAAACAAATGATCGCAGCCATAAAGGCCGAATATAAAAATATATTTTTTGAATGAACCAAGAAAACTAATTAACTTTAACTTTTGTTTCTTTTTTTGGTTTAATTTCTTTCTTTATTTTTTTAACGTGGGGGACGATAGTTAATAATAATTTTCTTATTTTTTTAACTCGAGGAGATAAATTCTTATTTTTTGCTCTTAATAAAAATTCATCGATACCTCCTCTAAAATCAACAGCTTTAATTGCTCTTGTACAAATTTTAATACGAATATCGCGATTTAATTTTTCGCTTTTAAAAGAAACTTTTTTTAAGTTTGGAAAAAATCTTCTTTTAGTTTTATTATTAGCATGGCTGACGTTATGACCAGTTTGTGGTCGCTTGCCTGTCAGTTCACAAAGTTTGGACATATTTTCTCCTGCAAGGGATATAGTTAGATGATGAATTTACGTCAAGATATATCTTATAAATCCTAAGTTATTTGCTGCAATTGATTTCTTGTTTTTACAAGATTAGTCCAATAATTATTAATTAAACTAAAATTTCATGCTTCAAGTTTACCTGCCTATTGTAGAGGTTCATGTTAATATTTTATACCTGCTGTTGATCAGTGGTTTTATAGGTTTTTTAAGTGGATTGCTTGGCATTGGTGGGGGTTTTTTAATGACTCCTGTGCTAATTTTTTTTGGCATTCCGCCAATGCACGCGATAGCAAATGGATCTAATAATATTTTAGCATCTTCTGTTTCTGGAACATTTGCACACTGGTATAAAAAACAAGTCGATATAAAAATGGGACTTTATATCTTAATTGGTGGTTTCTTTGGTGCAACAATAGGAATTTATTTTGTAAAATTATTAATTCAAATAGGAAAAATAAATACCATAACTTCAGTTTTGTATTTTGTTTTATTAACTGGTTTTGGACTTTTGATGTTTATCGAAAGCTTATCTGAATTAAGAAGAATAAAGAGTAAAAAATTTATAAAACGTAAATTCCATAAACATACATGGATTCATGGCCTTCCTTTCAAAGTAAGATTGAATTCTTCAAGACTTTATATCAGTATTATCCCACCAATATTTTTTGGTTTTTTGATTGGAATTATTTCATCTATGATGGGTGTTGGTGGAGCCTTTATTTTAATTCCAGTAATGATTTATATTCTTGGCATGCCATCTAAACTTGTTCCAGGAACATCTTTATTTGTGATGATTTTTGTAATGGCATTTGTGACTTTTTTTCATGCAATAACTAATCACAACATAGATTTAATTTTAGTATCCATTCTGATGATTGGATCTGTGATTGGGGTGCAATTTGGAACAAGACTTGGCATGAATTTAAAAAATGAAGAACTTAGAATTTTAATGTCAGTTATCATTATTATTTTTGGATTGAAATTTGCTTATTCATTATTTGTAGAGGAGCTAAAATTTAAAATCTTTAGAAAAATTGAAAGTCAGGATCAGCTTAATTTTTTCCAAGATTTTATTTACCAATTTGTAAATACTAGCCCAATCCTTTATGCATTGACTGCTGTGGGTCTAGCTTTGCTCATTGGGTATTTCAGTTCTTTTATTTTTAAAAAGCTACAATATTAATATGGATAAAAAAAAATTAGCTACAATATTAGGATATCTTGGTCTCATTCCTTTTTTTTCACTTACTTTAATTTTTTTTATCTCAAATTTTAATAACTACGTTATCGATGTATATTTATTTTATGGGAATATTATTTTAGCTTTCATATGCGGAAGTCAATGGAGCAAAATTTTAAATAGCAACATTCTTGATAATAGAAGTTTATTATTAACCTTAAGTGTTTGTATTCCGGTTTTTTCTTTTATTTTAGATTTTTTTTCAAACCAAGATATAAAAATTGCAATCCACATTATCTTATTTTTTGTAATTAATTTAATTGATAAAAAAATATTTTATGAACCTAATAATCTTTGGTATTTGAGTCTTAGAAAAAGATTAACTTTTTTAGTTATATTAACTTTGGTAATTAACTTGTTCGCTATCAACTCCTACCGCTTCTTGTAAAGATGAAAATCCATCTTTTTTTAAAAGCTTAGCTAATTCATTTTTGATAGTTTTTACAATAAAGGGACCTTTGTAAACTAAACCTGTATAAAGCTGCAATAAAGAGGCCCCTGCTCGTATTTTTTCATAAGCCGTAGCTCCTGAACTTACTCCACCTACTCCAATTATTGGAATTTTATTTTTAATAATCTTAAAAAATTTTTTAATAATTAAATTTGAAGTTTCATTGATGGGCGCTCCTGATAAACCGCCTATTTCATTCTTTTTATCACTTACTAAATTTTCTCTTAACTTAATCGATGTATTTGTTAATACCAATCCGTCCAAATTGAATTCTAAAATATTTTTGCAAATTATATTTATATCACCATCGTTAATATCAGGGGATATTTTTAAAACGACTGGCGTTTTACTATCTAAAATTTTTTTTATTTCCAAAATTTCACTTAGTAATTTTTTTAAATTTTCTTGATCATGAAAATTTCTTAAATTTTCAGTATTAGGTGATGAAATATTTATACATATATAGCTACATAAATTATGAAAATTTTTAAAACATTCCACATAATCGTCAATACGCGAGACACTATCTTTATTAGGCCCTATATTAATTCCTAAAATTCCTTCAACTTTCTTTGACTCAACTCTACTTTTTATTTTGTGCAAACCCTCATTCGGAAATCCTAAGCGATTAATAATTGCCTCATCTTCATTTAATCTAAAAACTCTTGGCTTTAAATTTCCTTCTTGCGCTTTAGGGGTAATGGTTCCAACTTCTGCAAAACCAAATCCGAGTGCGAGCATTTTATCATATACTTCGGCATTTTTATCAAATCCTGCTGCTAGACCTATAGGATTTGAAAATTTTTTTCCTAAAACGTTAATTTTTAAAATTTCATCGTCCTTTGAAGAAAAAATTGGAATATAAATGTTTTTTAAAAATTGAATGGCTAGTGAGTGAGCGAGTTCAGGATCAAATTTATTAATGAAAGAATTAATAATCTGATAATTCATTTTTGTGATTAATCATTTATAGACTTATTAATTAAATTTACTGTTTCTTTAATACCATAAAAACTTATAAATGATCCCATTCTAGGACCTTGTTCATCTCCAAAAAGTACTTCATAAATCATTTTAAACCACTCCCTTAATCTCTCTTTCGAATAATGCGTTTTTCCAACTGAATAAACTATAGTTTGTATCTCTTCTGGTTGAAGATTTGGGCTCATTTTTGAAATTTGTTCAGCAAGATCTTGTAAAGCTTTTTTTTCTACTAAGTCGGGTTTTCTAAATTTTTTATTTACTTTTACAACATCATTAAAATAATTAATTGCATTTATGATTAATTTTCTAAGGATTGGATGTTTTTCTACAACTAAATTTGAATTAAAGTTCTTAATAAA
>VHCC01000002.1 GCA_016882185.1 Candidatus Pelagibacterales bacterium
TTCCTTTAATATTAAGGGTGTTCATGCCCATGATGCATCTACGGTTTTTGATGAAGATGATATTGCAGTAAGAGCAGGTCATCACTGTTGTCAGATCCTTCATAAAAAGATGAAAATTGGATCATCCCTAAGGGTATCCTTTGGAGTTTATAATAATAAGCAAGATATTGATGCTTTATGTGAGAGCATTAAAAAATGTAAAAAAATATTTAAATTAAAATAATGGATCTAACAGAACTTTATCAGGATCTCATCTTAGACCACGGTAAAAAGCCTAGAAATTTTGGCAAATGTAATAAATTTAATCATGATGCAGAAGGGCATAATCCTTTATGTGGGGATAATATCCATGTGTATTTAATTTTAGATAAAGACAAAAAATTAACGGATATCTCATTTGAAGGATCAGGTTGTGCTATCTCCGTTGCATCCTCTTCAATTATGACTGAAATTGTTAAGGGTAGATCTGAAAAACAAGCTCGTGAATTATTAAATTCATTCTTTAAAATGATTAAAGAGGGACAAGAAATTAAAAAAGCAGGTTTAACTGAGGATGAACATATTAAATTTTCATCCCTTGCAGGAGTTGGTAAATTTCCAATGCGTGTAAAATGTGCAACTTTATCTTGGCATACTTTAAAAGCAGCATTGGATGGTGAAAAAAAACCAATTAACTCAGAAATTATAGACTAATGGATCATTTACAAAAAATTGAGGAAATAAAAGATAAATTAAAGACCATTTTTGACCCTGAGATACCCGTTGATATTTACGAGTTAGGTCTTATTTATGATGTAAGGCTTAAGGATAAGAATTGCGAAATTGATATGACACTTACTTCGCCAAATTGTCCAGAAGCACAAAGCATTCCTAACAATGTTAGAAAGGCTGTTGAAAGTTTAGGACATTACGATGAGGTGGTGGTGAAAATAGTTTGGGATCCACCTTGGGATAAGAGTAAGATGTCGGAGGTTGCAAAACTGGCTTTAAACATATGACAAAACAATTAATTACAATTTCAGATAATGCTGCAAAGCGTATCAAAGAAATATTAAGTAACGCAGAAACCAGTGTTAAAGGAGTTCGTGTTTCTGTGAAATCAGGCGGATGTGCGGGCATGGAATATGAGATGACTTATCTTAAAGAAACCATTCCAAATGATGAAGTGGTGAAAGATAATGGAGTTGAAGTATTTATCGATCCAAAAGCGATTATGTATTTGCTTGGAACTAAAATGGATTACAAAGAAGATAAATTTTCTTCATCCTTTGTATTTAATAATCCAAATGAAACTGAACGTTGCGGCTGTGGAGAATCCTTTAAAATTTAAATTGTTCCGCTAAATTTCTCTCTTTAAGACCATATTTTTTATCGTACAAAAGTCTAAAGGTTTTATTTTTGTTTAAATAAACATTTACAGTTAAAACATGACGAAACTCCACGTTGTCAGCAACAACGCTAACGGGTCTTTTTTTTGGATCTAAATTTTTAATAGAAACTTTTGCATTATTATTTATTGTAGCTCCACGCCATCCCCTTGGTTTAAAGGGTGAAATAGGGGTTAGAGTTAATAAATTTGACTCTAAATCTAGCACAGGGCCACGAGCTGATAAGTTGTAAGCGGTACTGCCCGCAGGTGTTGCAACGAGGGTACCATCACATACAATTTCCCTCATTCTTACTTTATTATCGATTTTAATTTCAAGTTTTGCAGCCTGGCGGGTTTCTCTAAAAACTGACACCTCATTAATTGCAATGGCTGTTTTAATTTTGCCATTATTATTTTTTGCATACATTTCAAGTGGATGAAGTTGAGCAATGTCGGCTTTATTAATTTTATTAATTAAATTTTTTTCATCAAATTTATTTAATAAAAAACCGCGATTTCCTTTATTCATGCCGTAAAATGGTAGTTTATATTTTTGATATTTTTTTAAAGAGCTAAGCATAAAACCATCGCCACCTAAAACTACCAAGACATCCGAATCATTAATTGAATAATTTTTATATTTTTTTGTTATTAATTTTTTTGCAGACTGTGACGTTGGAGTTGCATCAGCAATAATATGTATTTTTGAATAGGAAATAGTCATTTGCGATAAATAAAAAATCAATTAATAACATAATAAATGTATCATTTAAAAATTGAGCAAGCATTTAAAAAATTTTCAAAAAAACAAGGCTTTATTCCAAACCCTGCTCAACTTGAGTTAGTTAAAAATTTAGAAAACTTAATTGAGGATACAAAACCCTCTCTACTAAGTTCTTTAGGAAATATTTTTTCAAATAAAAAAGCAAAGGGATTTTATTTATATGGTGAGGTGGGTTCTGGCAAAACTATGGTTATAAATTTATTTCTTGATCAATTTAAAAATCTGCGGGTCTATAGGGCTCATTTTAACAAATTTATGGTGGATGTTCATAACCGTCTTCATAAAAAAAAGAATGAAAGCAGTGTTATTCCAAATATCGTAAAAAATTTTAAAGCTGAATATGATATTATTTTTCTAGATGAGTTTCAGGTTACCAATATTGCAGATGCAATGATTTTAGGAAAATTACTTGAACAATTTTATAGTAAAAATATTTTTATCATAACCACCTCCAATGTTCGCCCCGATAACCTCTATTTAGGCGGACTTCAGCGTGGTCAGTTCCTGCCCTACATTGAGATGATCAAACAGAATAGTGTTATTTATTCTTTAGATACCGGTGCTGATTATCGTCAATTATTTTTAAATAAAAAAAATAAATTTTTTCCACTTACAAATCCACAAGCCAAAAAAATGTTTAATGATGTTTTACTTGGAACTTTAAATGGTAAAAAATTTTCAACCACCACTTTAACGGTCAAAGGAAGGAAAGTGGTTATTAAAAATTTTGTCTCCAATATTGCAAAATTTGATTTTAAAGATTTATTTTTTGAAAGCTATTCTGCAGAGGATTATATTGAGATGAGTAAAATTATAAAAATATTTTTCATTGAAAACATTCCAAATTTTAACGAAGATTTAATTAATGAACAGTACCGTTTTGTAAATTTTATTGATGTAATCTATGATAATAAACTAAAACTTGTTGCAACGGCTGCTACAGAAATTAATAATCTTACAAGTAGTTCAAAGGTCCAAAAGGTTTTTTCAAGAACCCTTAGTCGATTGAAAGAAATAACTGCAGTTCGATAGTCTTTAATAAAAATTTATGAAGAATCTTATACTTTTTATAAGTACATTAATTTGCTGGTCGCCAACTTGGTATTTAATTAAATTTCAGTTTGGAGTTGTCGATCCACTAATTTCAATTTTTTATCGTTTCTTTATAGCAAGTGCCATTGTGTTTATTTTTTTAATAGTTTTTAAAAAAAAATTATTATTTAATCTTCATCAACATTTATGGTTTTTACTTTTAGGAGTGACTTTATTTTCTCTCAATTACATATTTTTCTATCTAGCAAATACGTATTTAATTAGTGGAATTGTCACCATCGCTTTTTCAACAATTTTGATAATGAATATATTAGGCGAGAGAATTTATTTTAATATTAAAAGCTCTAAACAAACATTAATTGCAGCAGGATTTGGAATTATAGGAATTTTAATAATTTTTGAAAAAGAATTATTAAATTTTAAAGTTGAGGATAAAACTCACATTGGAATTATTTTATCATTTATAGCAACCTTTTGGGCATCCACCGGTAACCTAATTCACCAAAAAAATTTTAAGGATAAAATTCCATTTATTCAGTCCATTGCATATGGAATGTTTTATGGATCAATATTTACTTTAATTGTTGCAAAATTTAGAGGAGCAGAATTAATTTTTGATTATTCTTTTTCTTACATTTCATCTCTTTTATATTTAGCGATTGTCGGATCTGTGGTTGCTTTTTATTTATATTTAAAATTATTAGAAAGTATTGGTTCAGCTCGGGCAGGGTATATGGGTGTGGTTATGCCAATTATAGCATTGATTATTTCAACAATTTTTGAAGATCTTCAATGGACTAATAATTTAATTTTTGGACTGCCCGTGCTGATCTTTGGTTGTGTTTTAATTCTAAATCAAAAATCAAAAAAGATTTAAATTTTAAATATTGTTTTTTAATTAAAATTAAATATAATTTTTTCATGAAAAACATAGTTACCTTTTTTTATTTATTGTTTTTTTGTTCTCAAGTTAGTGCTGCAAGTCCTGAGACAATGTCGCCATCTTTTTGGATACAATTCTTTATTGATCGAGGAGATATCAAGGCACATTCAGATTTAGTTTTTGAAAAGCCGATTGTTTATAACAATGATCGAAATTATATTAATAAGATTTTTTTACCAAAAGCGGAAGGATCCTTCCCGTTAGTAGTTGTTATGCCAAATTGTGGTGCTGTAGATATTCATGATCGAAATTTTATGGAGCAGGCATTACAACGAGGCTATGCTGCAATGGTTTTTGATACCCATAGAGGATTTAGATCTAATTGTCCGCCACAAAGGCAAGTTCAGTGGGGAAGAATGGTGAAAGACAACTACGATCTTACAACTTTTCTTTCAACACAACCAAGTATTAACATAAATAGAATTTACTCTGTTGGTGGATCCGAAGGAGGAATGATAGGGGCTTTTCTATCAAGTCCGGGTATAAAAAAATTTACCGCTCCAAACTCTCCAAGATTTAGAGCTAGTGCAAGCTTTTATGGATGCGCTGTTTTTCCAAGTGGAACATTTGCTAATCAAACTACTGATTTTCCTTTCATGTTTAATGATACCGATCGACCGCTGTTATGGCTCATGGGCGATCAAGATACGGAATGTTTAATTGATGAAGATATAAAGATTATCAAACAATTCCAGAGTCAAAAAAAACCTATAGAATATCATGTATACAAAGGTGCAACTCATTGTTGGGACTGTGTCAATAAAAACGGTTTTAAGAAAAATATGACTTATAAAGGACAGACCGTTCCTGTTGTATATAAATTTGACAAAACTATCACTGATGAGTCAATTAAAATGACATTAGATTTTTTTGACAAACATAAATAATTTAATTTTTGGACTACCTGTGCTGATCTTTGGTTGTGTTTTAATTCTAAATCAAAAATCTAAAAATTTTTAATATCCATCAAAAATAAAATATCTATATCCATTTTTTCTCTTTGGTTTTTTTTCTAAGGGTTCATAAGGATTACAAGGTCTTATATATTTCCAATTTCTTTCAACAAACTCTTTAGTTAATGAGCTAAAAATAGGAACAGATTTATTACTATTCTTGTTACTTATATTTTCAGACTGATTATAACTTAGCAAAGGTTTGTTACTGTCTATTTTCTTCTTTATCTCAGTTTCCTCTTTTTTTTTATTTAAAAGATTAAGTTTTTCCTCTCTTCTTTTTTTTAACTTTTCTTTAAGATCCTGTTTTATTTCGATAGTTATTTCTTTTATTTTGCTTAAATAAAACATTCGTTGATCGAGTGTCTTAGCTTTTTTAAAGCTTTCATTATAACTATCAAATAATCTAGATCTTATTGCCTCAATAGTACGCCTTTGTGATAAGTCTTCTTTGGGTAAATTTTTACAAATTTCACTCTTTTTTTTATTAACAAGAATTATTTTTTTTTCAGTAGGATTTATAAAATTATTACTCATTGACTGTCTCCTTTCCAAACCTATCAGCTAAATATTGATTTAATATTTTGTGATATCTTGCCATCATTTTTTGCTCTTGCTCTGTAATGTGCTCAATAACTTTTGAACCAGCGCAATCTCTTGCAAATATTAATCCAAATACTTCAGAATTTTTATTATGATGATTTAAATATTTTTTAATATGTTTGTCACTCTTGCTGTAAATATTTTCAATATTAAAACTATTTTCTAAAGTTTGTTTTGTTTCGAGATTATAAACTCCATTTCTTGAATTATTTAATCTTTTGATATTCCAACCAGTCATAATAATCTGAAAACAAATATCAACGTGAATAGAATTGATGGGTTTTAATTCATTCAAAAGTCCATCTCTGTATCGCTCATATTCTTTTTTATTTTCACCGTAAATAATGAATCTTTTTGAACTAAATCCGTTTTTAAGAGCATTCTTAGAAACTTCATATTTAGCCTGATCAGATACAGGTCCTGTTGGTTTATTATTTTTTTTATTAACTGTTTTGGCAAATGTAGCCTTTGTTTCAGATACATTATTTTCATAAAAATTTGCCATTTTTATTCTCCTTCAAATTAACCAAATAAAAAACATGCAAGCGCAATGTATTAATGGTTTTATTTCTGACTTTCTGAAGGTCTTTACAGACACAAGGTTTTAACCTTGGAGCCACATAGGGCGCAGGAACTATTCCTGAATTACAATTATACCATTTTAAAAGTAGTAAATAAATACCATGGGGATCTAACAACTTTAGGTCTTATAAATATTGTGATTATTGATTTAATATGAGCAAAATAATGTTTGTTTTTATATTTTAGATTATGTACTAAATCTCTTTTTGCTAAATGCCCTAATAGCTCAATTGGTAGAGCAACTGATTTGTAATCAGTAGGTTTGCGGTTCAAGTCCGTATTAGGGCACCATCACTGGTTTTTAAAGGTTGATCGTATTGCAATTCTAAAACACAAAGTTCCTAAAATTATTCCGCCATAAACTACAAGAAGTGGATAAAAATCATGATTAGCCAGTAGCGCATACCAAGGAGCAAGGGTTAGAATAAATGGAAAAAAAATTAATCCTAAAAAAGCAATAATTGGACCAAAAACATCCTTTACCACTGTAAAACAAATAAACAAACCCCAAATTCCACTGATTACATAAATTAAGATGGAAATGAGAAAAAGGGGACTTAAACGTATTCTTTTAAATCTTGGGCGAAAAGTTTCTTCACGATTAATTCTTTCAGCCTCAACCTCTTTTACTTCTATAATTTCTTTTTGTTTATCTTCAGACAATTTTAATTACGGAACTAAAATCGAAGGGCCCGTTAATTTTCTAGCCTCTAATTCTTCGTGAGCTGCTACCGCATCTTTAAGTGCAAATTTTTTAAATATCTTAACTTTAAATTTACCTGTTTTGATTGCATCAAATACAGTGTTTGCACTATTCACTAATTCTTCCCTTGTTACAGTATAGTGTGCAATTGAGGGACGTGTAAAATATAATCCCTTAGGTGCGATATGTTTTTTTGGATCCACTTTTTCAACTAATCCTGAGGCATTTCCAAATGAAACCATAGTTCCACGAATTGCTAAACATTCAATTGATTCTTCAAATGTTTTAGCACCCACACCGTCATAAACTACATCGAGCATTTTACCGTTTGTAATTTCTTTTACCTTTTGTGAAAAACTTTCCTTTGAATAATTAATAACAAAATCACAACCATTCTCTTTTGCAATTTTTACTTTTTCATCTGAACCAACGGTGCCAATAACTTTGCATCCTAAAGATTTAGCCCACTGGCAGAAAACTTGGCCAAGTCCACCCGCTGCAGCTTGGTATAAAATAAATTGGTCTTTTTTAACTTTATAAGCACGGTGTAATAAATATTCAGCTGTTATCCCTTTAAGCATAACACATGATGCGATTTCATCTGAAATATAGTCTGGAATTTTTACTAGTTTTTCTTGCGGATAAACTTGTTTTTCTGAATAAGATCCTGGAGGAGCTGCTGCGTGAGCTACACGATCGCCTACTTTAAATTCTTTAACATCAATTCCTACATCCTCAATAACTCCTGCGGCTTCAAGACCCAGACCAGTTGGAAGGGGGAGCGGATAAATTCCTGCACGGTGGTAAGTGTCGATATAATTAAGACCAATTGCTTTATTTTTGATTAAGACTTCATTTGGGGCAAGTTTTTTAATTTCAACGTCAACAAACTTCATAACTTTTGGCTTGCCAGTTTCTGTAATTCTAATTGCCTTAACCATAATTTATAATTATTATTAGAGCATATTTTAGTTATGATAAAAACAATATTTCTATCCTTTTTACTTGTATTTTCTTTTAATACTTTTGATTTAAAAGCAGCTGATTCAGGCCCACCACCACAAGTTATCCAAAAAACAAACCCAACTTATGCTGAAGCTAAAGCTTTAGTAAAAAGTAAGAAATTTGATAAAGCAGTTGTGATGCTTGAAGAGTTATTAAAGGATAAAAAAAATGCCAATAATCCAGATATTTTAAATGATTATGCTTTTTCATTAAGAAATTTGAAACAATTTGATAAGGCGGAAAAATTTTATTTAGCAGCGTTAAAAATTGATCCAAAACATATCGGTGCTAATGAGTATTTAGGAGAGCTTTATTTGCAAACTAAAAGACCTGAGCAAGCTAAAAAAATTTTAGAGATTCTAAAAAATTGTAACTGCGAAGAATATAAAGAACTCAAAGAACAAGTTGAAAAGTATAAGTAATTTTTTCTAATTTTATCGCTTAAAAACAATAATTTACCTTCATTAATCAATTTAAAGTTGCGGTAAAATGCATGTTTGTTGGTTATTACTTTTATAATATAAGAAACGCAATGCTTTCTGACTATTTACAAAATTACTTAACGATTTTTATCTTCCTATTTGTTGCTATTGGAATTGGTGTTGCATTTATAGTTGTTAACTTTTTGTGCGCCCCTAGCAAGCCAGATGCTGAAAAATTATCACCCTATGAATGTGGTTTTGAGCCATTTAATGACTCTAGAATGAAATTTGATGTACGTTTTTATTTAGTTTCTATTCTTTTTATTATTTTTGATTTGGAAGTTGCCTTTTTATTTCCATGGGCAATCACCTTAGGACAGATCGGTGCGGTAGGTTTTTGGTCGATGATGTTATTTTTAGGCACTTTAACTGTTGGTTTTATTTATGAGTGGAAAAAAGGAGCTTTGGATTGGGAATGATGCAAAATAAATTAGACCAAGTTCCTGCAGAATTTAAAGAGCTTGCAAAAGAGTTTACAGAAAAAGGTTTTATTACAACTTCAAGTGATAATTTAATTAACTGGGCAAGGACAGGTTCATTACACTGGATGACTTTTGGTCTTGCATGCTGTGCAGTTGAGATGATGCAAACTTCAATGCCACGTTATGATCTTGAAAGATTTGGAGCCGCGCCCAGAGCATCACCAAGACAATCCGATGTGATGATTGTTGCTGGAACTTTGACAAATAAAATGGCACCAGCACTTAGAAAAGTTTACGATCAAATGCCAGAGCCTCGCTACGTTATATCAATGGGCAGCTGCGCAAATGGCGGTGGTTATTATCATTACTCTTATTCTGTGGTTAGAGGTTGTGATCGAATAGTTCCAGTAGATGTTTATGTTCCAGGCTGCCCACCTTCAGCTGAGGCTTTGTTATATGGAATATTGCAATTACAAAAAAAAATTAGAAGAGAAGGAACAATCGAGAGATAATTATGTTGAAAGTAAATCTAGATCCAAACTTGAATGAACAATTCAAATCTTTAAAAGCTTCAGAAAACTTTTCAGAGCCCGTCTTAGAAATAAATAAGGAAGAGCTACCAAATCTTCTTATCTATTTAAGAGATAATAAAAGTTTAAGATTTAGACAACTTATTGATATTTTAGGAGTAGATTATCCAAAACGCAAAAACAGGTTTGATGTAATTTATTTATTATTAAGTCATGAATTTAATAATAGAATTACAATTAAGACTTCAGTTAAATTAGATGAGGCGTTAGCAAGTGTAGTTCCTATTTTCCCAGTAGCTAATTGGTTTGAAAGAGAAGCCTTTGATATGTATGGGATTAAATTTACTAATCATCCAGATCTTAGAAGAATTTTAACAGACTATGAATTTGAAGGCTATCCGCTTAGAAAAGATTTTCCATTATCAGGACATACAGAAGTTCGATATGACGACGAGCTTAAAAAAGTAGTGTACGAGACAGTAAAATTAGCCCAAGCTTATAGAGATTTTGATACTGAGTCCCCTTGGGAGGGCACCAAATATATTAAGAAAGAACAGGACAAAAGATAATGGCCAAAGAGACAAAGACTATGAATCTAAATTTTGGTCCACAGCATCCTGCTGCGCACGGAGTGTTAAGGTTAATTCTTGAACTAGATGGTGAAGTAATTGAGCGAGCAGATCCACATATTGGGCTACTTCATAGAGGAACAGAAAAATTAATTGAAAATAAAACCTACACACAAGCCATACCATATTTTGATCGTCTAGATTATGTAGCACCGATGAACCAAGAACATGCCTTTGCTCTTGCCATTGAAAAATTATTAGAAATTAAAGTTCCAGCTCGAGGAAGTTACATTCGCGTTATCTTTTGTGAGATTGGAAGAATTTTAAGTCACATTTTAAATATTACAACACAAGCATTAGATGTGGGCGCATTAACTCCTTCTCTTTGGGGATTTGAGGAGAGAGAAAAATTAATGGTATTTTATGAGAGAGTTTCAGGATCAAGATTACATGCAAATTATTTTAGACCAGGCGGAGTTCACCAAGATTTTCCAGTGGGTCTTAAAGAAGATATTTTAGAATTTTGTAAAAACTTTCCAAAAGTTATTGATGATTTAGAAAATTTATTAACTGATAATAGAATATTTAAACAAAGAAACGTTGATATTGGAATTGTTAGTCCCCAAGATGCAGTGGCGCATGGTTTTTCTGGAGTAATGCTGCGAGGGTCAGGGATTGCTTGGGATTTAAGAAGAGCGCAGTCATATGAGGTTTATGACAAATTTAAATTTAAAATTCCAATTGGAAAAAATGGTGACTGTTATGATCGATATCTTTGCAGAATCGAGGAAATGAGAGAAAGCACAAAAATAATTATCGATGCTCTAAATTCTATGCCAGAAGGTCCTGTGATGACAACTGATGGAAAAGTTTCACCACCATCAAGGGCAGATATGAAAAAATCTATGGAAGCTCTAATTCACCACTTTAAATTATTTACAGAAGGGTATCATGTTCCAAAGGGAGAAGTTTATTCTTGTGTTGAAGCTCCTAAAGGAGAGTTTGGAGTTTATCTAATCGCTGACGGATCAAATAAACCTTATCGTTGCAAAATTAAAGCACCAGGTTTTGCTCATTTACAAGCAATGGATTATGTCATTAAGGGCCATATGTTAGCTGATGTTCCTGCGGTTCTTGGTTCTATGGATATTGTATTTGGAGAAATCGATCGATGAGTGGAAAACATGTTGAAAAAAATCAGCCGACTTCCTTTGAATTTAATTCAGTAAATTTAGAGAAAATTAATAAGATATTAAAAAAATATCCATCAGAACGTAAAAAAAGCGCTGTAATGCCTCTTTTAGATATTGCACAAAGACAGCATGATAACTGGATTCCTTATGCTGCTATTAAGAAAATAGCTGAAATTTTAGAAATGCCTCATATTAAAGTTTATGAAGTTGCAACTTTCTACTCAATGTACAATTTAGCGCCAGTTGGAAAATATTTTGTGCAAGTCTGCACGACAACACCTTGTATGTTAAGAGGATCAGAAAAAATTGTAAAACTTTGTAAAAAATATATTTCAGAAAAAGAAGGTCAGTTAAGTAGTGACAATAAAGCTTCATGGGTAGAAGTTGAATGTTTAGGAGCATGCGTCAGTGCACCTATGATGCAAATTAATGATGATTTTTTTGAGGACTTAAATGAGGAGACTGCAATTAAAATTTTTGAAGGGATTAAATCTGATCAACTACCTAAGTTTGGATCTCAAAAGGGTAGGATTGGTTTTGAACCTAATAAACGATTAACATTAGTTAAAAATTAAATGCTACAGGATAAAGATAGAATTTTTACAAATTTATACGGTGATTTCGGCAGAGACATAGTTTCTGCAAAATCTAGAGGGGATTGGAAAGACACTGCAGCTCTTATTGCAAAAGGAAAAGATTGGATCATCAATGAGGTAAAACTTTCTGAATTAAGAGGAAGGGGAGGAGCAGGATTTCCAACTGGAATGAAATGGTCTTTTGCTCCAAAAGAAATAAAACCTGGCAGACCCCATTATTTAATTATCAATGCAGATGAGTCAGAACCTGGAACTTGCAAAGATAGAGATATTATAAGATTTGAACCACAAAAATTAATTGAAGGTTGTTTAATTGCCTCTTACGCCATTGGAGCAAACACTTGCTACATTTATATTCGAGGAGAATATTTTAATGAGAGTAAAATTTTACAAGAAGCAATTAATGAAGCTTATAAAGAAGGCCTAATTGGTAAAAATGCATGTGGCACAGGATTTGATTTAGATATTCATATTCACCTAGGTGCAGGTGCTTATATTTGTGGAGAAGAAACTGCTTTAATTGAAAGTATAGAAGGTAATAAAGGTCAGCCAAGATTAAAACCTCCTTTCCCAGCTTTAGTTGGTCTTTATGGATGTCCAACAATTGTCAATAATGTTGAAACAATTGCTGTAGTTCCAACAATTTTAAAAAGGGGTGGAAAATGGTTTGCAAGTTTTGGTAGAGCAAAAAACACTGGGACTAAAATTTTTTGTATTTCAGGAAATGTTAACAATCCATGTAATGTTGAAGAGGAAATGGGTATTCCTCTAAAAGAATTAATAGAAAAACATGCAGGTGGAGTTGTGGGTGGTTGGGAAAATTTACAAGCAGTAATCCCAGGTGGCTCCTCAATGCCAGTTTTAAGTAAAAAAATATGCGATACGATAAAAATGGATTTTGACTCCTTAGTAGAAGTTCAAAGTGGTCTTGGAACGGCAGGGGTTGTAGTCATCGATAAATCCCAAGATATAGTTAAATGCTTTGCTAGAATAGCCAGGTTTTATAAGCATGAAAGCTGTGGTCAGTGTACACCATGCAGAGAAGGCACTGGTTGGATGTGGAGAATGTTAGAGAGAATTAATAAAGGAGATGCGGATGTTCAAGAAATAGATATGCTAATGGATGTTACTAAACAAATAGAGGGTCATACTATTTGCGCTTTTGGCGAAGGAGCTTCTTGGCCGGTTCAAGGTTTATTAAGACATTTTCGAGGTGAGATTGAACAAAGATTAACTTTCAAAAATAAAAAAATTGCATAAATGATTAAATTAAAAGTTGATGGAGTCGAAATAGAAGTGCCGCAAGGGGCGACCGTACTTCAAGCCTGCGAAATTGCAGGTAAAGAAATTCCAAGATTTTGTTACCATGAAAGATTGTCCATCGCTGGAAATTGTAGAATGTGTCTTGTTGAAATGGACAAATCAGCAAAACCAGTTGCATCCTGTGCGATGCCAGCTGCAAATGGACAAGTTATTTATACTAACACAGAACTTGTAAAAAAAGCTCGCGAAGGTGTGATGGAATTTTTACTTATAAATCATCCTTTGGATTGTCCTATTTGTGATCAAGGAGGTGAATGCGACCTACAAGATCAATCTATGAAATATGGCGTTGATAAATCTAGATATCAACTAAACAAAAGATCAGTCAAAGAAAAATACATGGGTCCTTTAATTAAAACAGTAATGACAAGATGTATTCATTGCACTCGTTGCATTCGATTTGCATCAGAGGTTGCTGGTGTGCCAGATCTTGGAACAACAGGACGTGGTGAGAATATGGAAATTACTACTTATCTTGAAAAAACTTTAGATTCTGAATTATCTGCAAATGTTATTGATCTTTGTCCTGTGGGTGCATTAACTTCAAAGCCTTACGCTTTCGAAGCAAGACCTTGGGAACTTACAAAAACAGAAAGTATCGATGTGATGGATGCGGTGGGTTCCAATATTCGAGTGGATACTAAAGGTTGGGAAGTAAAAAGAGTTTTACCAAGATTAAATGAGGAAATTAATGAGGAATGGATTTCTGATAAGACTCGTTATGCTTGTGATGGATTATCAAAAAATAGAATTGATAAACCTTACATTAAAGTAAATGAAAAACTTGAAGCGTGTAGTTGGGAGCAGGCGTTTGATTTTATAATTAAAAATACAAAAGATTTATCAGGCGATAAAGTTTTTGGTGTTGTTGGTGATTTAATCGATGCTGAAAGTATGTATATGTTTCAAAAATTTTTAAATACTTCTTTTAAATCTAATAATATTGATTTTAGACAAACTAATCTTTTTATAAATCCATCTCACAAAGCAAACTATTTATTTAACACAACACTTGCTCGTTTACCCGAAGCTGATCTAGTTGTTTTAGTTGGCTCAAATCCAAGATTAGAGGCGCCAATAGTAAATATTTGGATTAGAAAGGCATATTTAGCAAGAAAAACAAAGGTTTATTCCATAGGAGATAATTTTGATCTTACCTATCCCCATGAAAATGTTGGAATAACCCATTCTGCAATTGCTGAGATATTAAATAAAAAAGGAAAAATTTATGAGAGCTTGAAGACCTCTAAAAAGCCTGTCTTTATTATTGGCGAATCTGCTTTATCCGCGAATGGTGAATATATTCTTGAAACAATAAAAAAAATTTTAAAAGAAAGTAATTCACTAAACGAAAATTGGAATGGATTAAATATTCTTCACCAAAAAGCATCCAGTGTTGGCGCGATATATCTTAATTTGATGAAAGAAAACTTTTTAGAAAAATTAAATGATGATAACAACAAATTAGTTTACCTACTAGGAGCAGATCACGTCAAATTAAGTAAAAAAAATCAATTTATAATTTATCAAGGATCACACGGTGGTCTTAATAGTAAGATTGCAGATGTTGTACTGCCAGGGGCTGCTTATACTGAAAAAAAAGGTATTTATGTTAACACTGAAGGAAGAGTTCAAAGCGCAAACAAAGCAACTTTCCCCCCAGGCGATGCAAAAGAGGATTGGAAAATATTTAGAGCATTATCTGAAAAATTTAACAATTTAATAGATATTAACACCCATGAAATTTTAAGAGAAAATTTATTTAAAGATTTTCCAATTTTCAAAAATTTTAATGAAATCCCACAACTTACATATGAGAATTTAGAAATAAAAAATATTAATGCATCTAATAATAATATTAAAATAAATGAAATTGATTTTTATTTTTCAAATATCATAGCTGCATCATCTAAAACAATGAATGAATGTAAAATAGCTAAGCAAGTTTTATTAAAAACTGGAACAGATAATTAATATTTATGGACTACGCTATATATTTTTTTAACGATCTTTTAAAAATTTTTGCTTTAGTTATTCCGGTACTTATTTCTGTTGCTATGATTGTCTGGGTTGATCGACGAGTATGGGGTGCTGTTCAACTTAGAAAAGGTCCAAACGTTGTTGGTCCTTTTGGTTTGTTTCAAACTTTAGCGGATGCACTTAAATATATTTTTAAAGAAGTAATAATTCCCGTTCGAGCTAATAAAGTAATTTTTGTTATTGCTCCAATTGTTACAATGTCATTAGCTTTGGTTTCATGGGCGGTAATACCTTTTAGCGAAAGTTTAGTTGTTGCAGATATAAATGTTGGAATTTTATATATCTTTGCGGTGTCATCCCTTGGTGTTTATGGAATTATAATGGCTGGCTGGGCGTCAAATTCTAAATACCCTTTTTTAGGCGCACTAAGATCTGCTGCACAAATGGTATCCTATGAAGTTTCAATTGGTTTAATAATAATCAATGTGCTGCTGTGCGCTGGCTCTTTAAACTTGAAAGATATTGTTTTAGCCCAAAAAAGCATATGGTTTGCAATACCTTTATTCCCTATGTTTGTTATTTTTTTTATTTCTGCATTAGCAGAAACTAATCGACCGCCATTTGATTTACCCGAGGCTGAAGCTGAACTAGTAGCTGGATATCAAACTGAATACTCTGGAATGATGTATGCATTATTCTGGTTGGGAGAGTATGCAAATATTCTTTTAATGTGTGGACTTGGTACCATTTTGTTTTTAGGTGGTTGGTTATCACCCATTGATGTTTACCCCTTTAATGCAATTCCTGGTCCCATTTGGTTTATTTTTAAAATACTACTTCTATTTTTCTTATTTGCTATGGTTAAGGCAATTGTTCCAAGATATCGATACGATCAATTAATGAGATTAGGTTGGAAAATATTCTTACCATTTTCGTTATTTTGGGTAGTATTAACATCTGCTTTTTTATATTTTTTTAACTTATTACCAGCATGAACTTAAAAACTTCAAGATTATTAAAGACAGTTTTTTTATCAGAATTTGTTAAAAGTCTTTATTTAGCTTTTATTTACATTTTTAAAAGAAGAGCCACAGTAAATTATCCATTTGAAAAAGGTTCTATCAGTCCAAGATTTAGAGGTGAGCATGCGTTAAGACGATATCCCGATGGTGAGGAGAGATGTATTGCGTGTAAATTATGTGAAGCAGTTTGTCCTGCGCAAGCAATTACAATTGAAGCTGAACCAAGGGCAGACGGATCTAGGCGTACAACAAGATATGATATTGATATGCTTAAATGTATTTATTGTGGACTTTGTCAAGAGTCGTGTCCAGTTGATGCTATAGTACAAGGGCCTAATTTTGAATTTGCAACTGAGACTAGGGAAGAGCTTTATTACAATAAAGAAAAACTTTTAGAAAATGGTGATAAGTGGGAAAAAGAATTAGCACATAACATAAGAGTAGATAAATCCTTCAGATGATAGCTCACGCTATAATTTTTTATTTCCTTTCAACGATAACCATACTTTCAACTATCATGGTTATCGCTTCAAGAAATACTGTCCATTCAGTTTTTTTTCTAATTTTAGATTTTGTTAGTGCCGCTTGCTTATTTATTATGCTCGGCGCTGAGTTCGTGGGAATGATTTTATTAATTGTATATGTTGGAGCTGTCGCTGTACTTTTTTTATTTGTTGTAATGATGTTAGAGGGAAATTTTGAAAAAATTAAGCAAGGTTTTTTACAATATCTACCGATTGGTTTTTTTATAGGGATCGTTATATTTTTAGAGTTGATTGTTGTCATTGGTGGATGGCAGTATAAATCAGAATTTATAGGCACTTCAAAAATTATCTATGATGCGAATGAAACCAACACTGAGCAACTTGGTAAATTAATTTATACTGATTTTTTTTTACCATTTCAGATATCAGGGTTAGTTCTTTTAGTAGCTATGATAGGTGCTATTTTGCTTACTTTTAGACGACGTACTAACATGAAAAGGCAAGATATGGTTAAGCAATCATCACGGGAGAGGGTTGATTCAATCTCGAGTGTTGATGCTGAGATTAATAAGGGAGTGAAAGTAAATGATTGAGATTACATTAATTCACTATCTTTTCTTATCTGCAATAATTTTCACCCTTGGGATATTTGGAATATTTGTAAACCGTAAAAATGTCATTGTTATTTTGATGTCCATTGAACTTATTTTATTATCTGTAAATATAAATTTAGTAGCTTTTTCAGTTTATTTACAAAATGTCACCGGGCAAATTTTCACTTTATTTATATTAACAGTTGCAGCGGCTGAGTCTGCAATTGGTCTTGCTATTATCGTAATTTTTTTTAGGAATAGAGGGTCTATCCAAGTTGAGGATGTTAACTCGATGAAGGGATAAATGCTTTATTTAATTTTATTTCTTCCATTACTTGGATCATTTATTTCAGCTTTTTTTTATAGAAATATAGGTGATAAAGCTTGTCAAATTTTAACTTCTACTTTTATAAGTATTGGAGCAGTTCTCTCCTCTATTATTTTATTTGAAACTATTAAGACTGGTAATACTTATCAATATCCAATTTTTAATTGGATCAGTTCAGGATCATTAAAAATACATTGGTCTATTTATGTAGACTCTCTAACTGCTGTTATGTTGGTAGTTGTAAACGTAGTATCTGCGCTCGTTCATATTTATTCTATTGGATATATGAATGACGACCCTCATAAACCAAGATTCATGTCATATCTGTCTCTATTTACTTTTATGATGTTATCATTGGTAACCGCTGATAATTTTTTACAATTATTTTTTGGTTGGGAAGGTGTTGGCCTTGCATCTTATTTGCTAATTGGATTTTGGTATAAAAAAGATTCTGCAAATAATGCTTCCATGAAAGCTTTTATTGTTAATAGAGTAGGGGATATCGGACTTTTAATTGCGATGTTAATAATTTTTAAAACTTTTGGAACTTTAACTTTTAGTGAAGTTTTCTCACAAGCTGCTGATCAATCTAAAAATACTATTAAAATTTTTGGTGGTGAATTTAATTTAATAACTACAATTTGTGTTTTTTTATTTATTGGCGCTATGGGAAAATCAGCACAAATTATTCTTCATACATGGCTTCCAGATGCCATGGAAGGACCCACCCCTGTTTCTGCATTAATTCATGCGGCAACCATGGTTACAGCTGGAGTTTTTTTAGTTGCAAGATGCTCACCTTTATTTGAGTATTCTCAATACGCACTTAATTTAGTCGCCTTTGTTGGAGCAACCACTGCAATTTTTGCAGCCTCCGTTGCAATAGTCCAAACCGATATCAAAAGAATTATAGCCTACTCTACCTGCAGTCAGCTTGGATACATGTTCTTTGCAGCTGGAATGGGGGCTTATAATATCGCTATATTTCACTTATTTACCCACGCTTTTTTTAAGGCTTTATTATTTTTAGGAGCAGGTTCGGTAATTCATGCATTCCATGATGAACAAAACATAGAAAAAATGGGAGGCGTTTGGAAAAAAATTCCAATGACTTATACTTTAATGATCATTGGTACTCTTGCTTTAACAGGCTTTCCATTGCTTGCAGGCTTCTACTCTAAAGATGCAATTATTGAGTCTGCTTATTTTTCTAAAAGTTTTTTCTCTGGTTATGCTTTTGTCATAGGACTTACCACAGCATTTATTACTTCAATTTATTCGTGGAGGTTAATTTTTAAAACGTTTCACGGAAAATATAATAATACTTTAAATTTTGAAAAAATTCACGAGTCCGGTCCAACAATGATTATTCCTTTGGTTATTCTTGCATTTGGATCCATCTTTTCAGGCTATGCATTTCACGAATTATTCATTGGCGAAAATACAAAATTTTGGGGTAAGGCAATATTTTTCTTAAAACAATCAACTCAGTCTCATGCTCCTCTCTGGTTATTAATTTTAATTCCAACTCTTGTAATTACTGCAATTCCTTTATCTTTTATTTTATTTTTAAAAAGAAAAGATATTGTTGATGGGTTTATTAATAACAATAAACCTTTTTATAATTTTTTAGTTAAAAAATGGTTCTTTGATGAAATTTATGATGCTATTTTTGTAAAAACTTTTAGATCCGTTGGTAATTTTTTGTGGCAAAGAGGCGATGTTAAAACCATCGATGCTTATGGTCCTGATGGAGTTGCAAAATTAATAAAAAATTTATCTGATAGAGCAACCGTCATGCAGTCTGGATATTTATATCATTACGCAACTTTTATCATCATTGGATTGATATTATTAATTTTTTTCAAAATGATTATTTAAGATGAGTTTTCCAATTTTATCTTTTCTAACTTTTTTTCCACTGGTAGGAGTAATTTTTATTTTATTAAGAAAAGGCAGTATTGAAGTTGTAGAACGTTCAGCTAAAAATATTGCAGTTTTAGTTTCTTTGGTAAATTTTTTCGTCTCTTGCTATTTATGGAGTAAATTTAATCCAGCGTCCCCGGGCTTTCAATTTGTTGAGGAGTCCAAATGGATTGCAAATTTTGCAACATATAAAATGGGGGTTGATGGTATTTCTATCTTTTTAGTAATACTTACAACTTTTATTTCGCCAATTTGTATTTTTGCAGCAATTAACAGTTTAAAAAAAAGAACCAAGGAATTCTTAATTGCAATTTTAGTTATGCAAACTTTTATGGTTGGCGTATTTTGCGCATTAGATTTATTTTTATTTTTTTTATTTTTTGAGGGTGGTCTTATTCCAATGTTTTTAATTATTGGAATTTGGGGAGGAGAAAGAAGAGTATATTCAGCCCTTAAATTTTTTTTATATACCTTTTTAGGCTCGATTTTCCTACTTATTGCAATCATTGCTGTTTATTGGAATATGAACACTTTAGATATTGCAAAACTCTTAAATACAAAAATTCCTGAAAATTTACAGACTTGGTTGTGGTTGGGATTTTTTATCTCGCTTGCAATTAAATTACCTATGTGGCCCTTTCATACTTGGCTACCAGACGCCCACGTTGAAGCGCCTACACCCGGATCAGTAATTCTTGCAACAATTTTATTAAAAATTTCAGGATACGGGTTTATTAGATTTTCATTGGGATTATTCCCAATCGCCTCACATTATTTTGCAAATTTTATATTCGTATTAAGTATTATTGGAATTATTTACGCATCGTTAGTCGCATTAATGCAGACAGATATGAAAAAATTAATAGCTTACTCATCTGTTGCCCATATGGGTTATGTGACTATTGGAATTTTTTCTTTTACTAAACAAGGTATGGATGGAGCAATCTTTCAAATGATCAGTCACGGGGTTATTTCAGCATCTTTATTTTTATGTGTTGGGGTTCTTTATGATCGGGTTCATAGTAGATTAATTAAAGATTATTCTGGTCTAGTTAATAGTATGCCAAGATTTGCGTTCATGTTTGTAGCCGCCTCTCTTGCAAACGTCGGTCTGCCAGGAACCAGTGGATTTATAGGTGAGTTTTTAGTTTTGATTGGAACGTTTAAAGTAAATTATATTGTAACTATTTTTGCAGCAAGTGGAGTAATTCTATCTGCAGCTTATTCGTTGTGGCTGTGTAAGCGTGTAGTGTTTGGACAATTTAAAGTTAATAATTCTGAAGAAAAATTAAAAGATTTAGACTTTACTGAAATTGCTATTTTATTCATACTAATGTTTGTAACTATTTTATTAGGAATTTATCCTAATATAATTTTAGAACCAATTTCGTCCTCTGTAGATTTGGTTGTAAAAAATATAACTACTATCAAATGAAAAATCTTATTCCAGAATTAGTAATACTTTTAGGATCTTTTTCTTTTTTGATCATTGGAGTTTTTGCTAAAAATTTAAACAAGATTATTAATTACTTTATTCCTGTGTTGCTTGGTATTTTAATTTTATTTATTTATTTTAATTTTTCTTCATCTTTATCTTTATTCGGGAATAGTTACAGCATCGATCCTTTATCAAATTTTATGAAAATACTAGTTTTGATTTCAGTTTTATTTACATTTTTAATTTCAAATTTTTATCTTGAGAGAACAAATATTAATCAATTTGAATACCCAATCATTTTACTACTTGCTACTCTTGGAATGTTTGTAATGATTAGTGCTAATAACCTTATTATCTTTTATTTAGGTTTAGAACTTCAGTCGTTATGTCTTTATATACTTGCTGCAATTAACACTAAATCACTTAAATCTTCAGAAGCAGGCATAAAATACTTTGTTTTAGGCTCTTTATCATCCGGTCTTTTATTATACGGCTGTTCTTTAGTTTATGGATTTACAGGTTCTGTTGACTACACTGAGATTGCAAAAGTTGCGATAGGTCAAAGCGGTGGATTAAAATTTGGCTTAGTTTTTATTCTCTGTGGAATCGCTTTTAAAATAGCTGCCGTCCCGTTTCATATGTGGGCACCCGATGTTTATGAAGGCTCACCTACATCTGTAACTACTTTCTTTACAGTAGCTCCTAAAGTTGCAGCGATCGCAGCTTTGATTAAATTTTTAAATGTTCCGTACGGAAATTTTATTAGTGAGTGGAAAACTATTATTATTGTTTTATCTATAGCGTCTATGTTCTTAGGAGCGGTCGCTGCAATTGGACAAACTAACTTAAAAAGACTTATGGCTTATAGTTCAATTACTCATGTAGGGTTTATTTTGGCAGGGATTGCAATAGCAACTCCTCAGTCATTAAGTGCTGTTTTAATTTATTTAGTTATTTATGTATTTATGAAATTGGGCTTGTTCGCGTGCATAATGTCATTAAATAGAAATGGAGTTTATTTTGAAAATATTTCAGACTTATCAGGTCTTTCAAAACATCATCCTGTAATTTCACTTTGTTTGACGATATTAACTTTTTCATTAGCAGGAATTCCTCCGCTAGCAGGTTTTTTTGCTAAATTTTATATCTTCTTATCAATCATTGAACAAAAAATTTACTATCTGGCAGTAATTGGATTGTTGTCTGCAGTAGTTGCTGCTTTTTATTATTTAAGAATTATAAAGGTTATCTATTTTGATCCTGCAAAGGAAAGTTATAATAAAGATATAGGATATGGTCTTAAATTTTCTATTGGAGTTTCAACCCTTTTAATATTATTTTATTTCTTAGATCCTTCCACTCTCAACTTTATCGTTGATAATATTACAAAAAATATAAAATAAATGAACTTACCTATTTTTAATTTCACAAAAATAGAAAGTACTAATGATTTTGCTAGATCATTAATTTTTGAACATAAAATCTACAAAGGAATTATTACTGCTGATGAGCAAACTAAAGGTCGGGGGAGATACGGTAATCAATGGTCTTCGCCTAAGGGAAATTTATATTTTACTATTTTTTTTCCAATTTTAAGATCTAATTTAAAAAAAATTCAATTTTTAGTTCAATTACAGATTAGAAATATTTTAAAAAAATATCGTATTAAAAATCTTTCGTTAAAATGGCCAAATGATCTTTATATTAATAATAAAAAAGTTTGCGGAATACTCCAGGAAAGTATTGTTTTTAAAAAACTCTTTTTAATTATTGGCATTGGAATTAATATTCAATCCTCACCTAAAATTAAGAAATACCCAACCACATATTTAAATAAAGAGGCTAAAAAGAAAGTAAATCTCAATGAATTGGTTGAAAAATTAAAGAAAGCTTTTATTAGTAATATTATCAATAAAAAGCATTCATTTAAAAATATTCTAAAAGAATGGAATAAATATGCTTTTAACAAAAATAAGTTTATAAATTTCAAGACAAAAAATAAGATTTATAAAGGTATTTTTAGAGGTATTAACAATAACGGTGCTTTAATTTTAGAGCACAATAATCGCAAAGATTATTTTAGCCATGGTAGTTTAATTTGAATTATTTAATCATTGATATCGGTAATACCAATATAGATTTTGTTAATTTTAATAAATTTACAAATAAATTTTTTAACGAATTTACCGTTGATACTTCTGATATCTTAAAGGGTCGACTTGGTACTGTTAATAAAAAAATTAAAAAGAATTTTTATAAAAGCGCAATGTGTTCAAGCGTTGTGCCAAAGGCATTTAATAAGTTAAAAAAATTATTAAAGGGAAAAAATATTAATGTAAATGAAGTTAAAGATAGAAATATAAATTTACCTATTAAAATTAAAATTAATAAACCAAAACAAGTTGGTTCCGATCGAGTAGTTAATTCTATTGCAGCTTTTAAAATTTATAAAAAAAATTCAATCATCATTGATTTTGGAACGGCGACGACTTTTGATGTTATTATTAAAGACACTTATGTGGGCGGAATGATCACCCCTGGTATTAATCTGTCCTTAAAGGTCTTAAAAGAAGCAACAGCTAAACTTCCTCTTATAAAATTAAAGAAAACTAACAAATTCATAGGAAAAGATACTGTGAGCGCAATGAATAACGGTATGTATTGGGGCTATATTGGTTTAATTAAAGAGCTAGTGCAAAAAATTATTATCGAAACAAAGAAAAAATATTTAGTTATTTTTACTGGTGGACTTGCAAATATTTTCTATTCTTCATTTCCATTTAAAGACAAAGTCATTGATCAGCAAATAACTTTAAGAGGTATAGCTGAAACTCTAAAATTTAATTTAAAAAATATTTAATGGTTAAAGGTGGACAAGAGTTAGTTTATTGCTCGCTGGGTGGAGCGGGTGAAATTGGAATGAATTTGAACTTATTTGGCTACGGTAAGCCAGGTGAGTACAAATGGATTATCGTTGATATTGGCGTCACTTTTTCAGATGATAATATTCCAGGTATTGAAGTCATTTTGCCTAATCCAGAATTCATTGTAGATCAGAAAGAAAATTTATTAGGAATAGTTTTAACCCATGCCCATGAAGACCATGTTGGTGCGATCGCACATTTATGGCCTATGCTCGAGTGCCCAATTTATGCAACTCCATTTACCGCAGCAATTGTAAGAGAAAAGTTTAAAGAACTAAAAATTAATATCGGTAGTCATTTAAAAATTGTTAAGTTAGGTGGCAATGTTAAACTTGGAGCCTTTGATATTGATTACGTAACGCTTACCCATTCTATTTTAGAACCCAACGGACTTGCAATCACAACACCAGAAGGCGTTGTTTTACACACTGCAGATTGGAAGATTGATGATGATCCTTTAATTGGGGAAAAAACTGACATTAAGAAATTAACAGAAATTGGAAAAAAAGGTGTTCTCGCAATGGTTTGCGATTCAACTAATATTTTTAATTTAGGATCTTCTGGTTCAGAAAGTTTAGTAAGAACAGGACTTTTTACTGTTTTGGAAAAAATGAAAAACAGAATCGTTATTACATCCTTTGCCTCAAATGTTGCAAGAATGGAAACGGTATTTAAAGTTGCAGAAAAAGTTGGTCGACAAGTTTGCTTAGTTGGAAGATCTATGAATAGAATTTATCAACTGGCAAGACAGTGTAATTATTTACAAGATATAAAAGTTCCAATTGATGTCAGAGATTCAAAAAAAATTCCAAAAAACAAAATTGTTTTTCTTTGTACTGGTTCGCAAGGAGAACAACGCGCAGCATTAGCAAGAATTGCAAATGGAACACATCCAGATCTTCAACTTGAAAAAGATGATAATGTTATTTTTTCATCTCGAATAATTCCAGGAAATGAGAAAAGATTATTTAAAATTTTTAACGATTTTTCTAAAAACGATATTAATGTTTTATCAGAAGAAAACTCTATGATCCACGTGTCAGGACATCCTGCCCGGGAAGATCTTAAAAAAATGTATAATTGGATAAAACCAAAAATTTTAATTCCGGTTCATGGTGAACAAAGACATATGACTGAGCATATACATTTTGCAAAAGAAATGGGCGTTAAGTTTCCAATCAAAGTGAGCAATGGTGAAATTATAAGACTTTCACCAGGCGAGCCTAAGGTAGTTGATAAAGTGACTTGGGGTAGAGTTTATTTAGATGGAAAAGTTTTAATTGATAATGACTCGCCCGTTTTAAAAGAGAGAAGAAATATGGCAGCTAATGGTTATATGGAGATCACTATTTTAATTTCTAAAAATGGGCAAATTAAAAATAATCCAGTGATTACCTTAAAAGGAATTCCCTTAATCGATGAAGATATAAATGAAATAGAATATGATTTAGAGGATATTGTAATGGATACCTGTAAAACTTTTAATTTAAATAATTCAAAACAAGAAAAGAATTTAATCGATACTTTAAAAGGAAATTGTAGAAAATTAATTAACGATAAATCTGGAAAAAAACCTTTAGTAAATATTAATTTAGTAAGACTTTAGTTTATGTCGATAATGGGCGGAGTTATCATTTATGTAAATCTATGGATGGTTATTTTGTTCATGGTTTTGCCATTTGGTATTAAAAATCAAGTTGATTCTGCAAATTATCAAAAAGGTACCGACCCTGGGGCACCCGTTGAATCTAAAATGAAAAAAAAGATTTTAATTACCACACTTATAACAACCGTTATTTTTTCTTTAATCTTTGCAGCAGACAAATTAGATTTGTTTAATATTAGAAAGTTATTATTTTAATGCTGATTTCAAAATTATTTTTTCCAGTTCTTAGAGAAGTTTCAGCTGATGCTAAATTAAAATCTCATCAATTAATGCTTAAGGCTGGAATGATCAGACAAAGCGCAGCAGGAATTTATTCTTGGCTGCCATTAGGACTTAAAGTTTTAAAGAAAATTGAGCAGGTGGTAAGAGAAGAACAAGACAATGTTGGCGCTCAAGAAATGTTAATGCCAACAATACAATCAGCAGATATTTGGAAAGAAAGTGGTCGATATGACGATTACGGTGAGGAAATGCTTAGAATTAAAGATCGAAGTGATCGAGAGTTATTGTATGGACCAACTAATGAGGAGCTTATTACTGAAATTTTTAGGGACAATGTAAAATCATACAAATCCTTACCCTTAATTCTTTATCATATACAGTGGAAATTTAGAGATGAGATTAGACCAAGATTTGGAGTTATGCGTTGTCGAGAATTCTTAATGAAAGATTCCTATTCCTTTGATCTAACAAAAGAGGACGCTCTTAAATCTTATAATAAAATGTTTTATGCATATCTTAGAACATTTACTAGATTAGAATTAAAAGCATTACCTCTTAGAGCAAGTTCAGGTCCTATTGGTGGAGATAGTTCCCATGAATTTGTTATTTTAGCAGATACTGGAGAGAGCCAAGTTTATTTAGATAAATCATTATTAAATATCGACATTCATAGTTTTGATAATTCTGAAGCATCAATTAATAAAATGATTTCAGCATTTTCTACTCCTTACAGCGCGACCGATGAAAAACATTCTGAAAAAGAATTTAATGAAAAAGTTTCTAAAGCTAATCAGGTAGTAACTAAAGGAATAGAAGTAGGTCACATCTTTTATTTTGGAAATAAATATTCAAAACCAATGAAGGCAAATGTTTTAAATAAAGAGGGAAAAAATGTGCATGTAGAAATGGGCTCTTATGGAATTGGAGTTTCAAGACTGGTTGCAGCAGTTATTGAGGCAAAATGTGTGGAAGGGGTTATGAAATGGCCTTTAGTAATTTCTCCATTTGATATTGCAATAATACCTCTGAATAATAAATCAGATACAGCACCTTTAGATAAAGCTAGAAAGATTTACGAAACCTTAAAAGATAATTCAATTGATGTCATACTAGATGACACTTTAGAAAGCCCATCAAGTAAATTCAAAAATTTTGATTTAATAGGAGTTCCTTTTCAAATTATTATTGGTTCAAAAAGTAGTGAAGATAAATTTGAGTTTAAAGAGTTAAATACAAAAACCGAAATGTTATCAATTGATGAAATAATAAAAAAAATTAAAAAATTAAAAGGTTAAATTGATTTCTTCTGCTGAGTTATTAATCATTAAAAGTTACATTCGATCAAAGAAAAAAGATAGTTTTTTAAAAATTATTTCTGTTTTTTCTTTTCTTGGTATTGCCATAGGAGTTGCAACTCTCATTATTGTAATGTCCGTTATGAATGGTTTTCGCGCCGAATTATTTGATAAATTATTAAAATTTAATCCTCACATTATTGTTCAATCCATAAGTAATGAAGAGTTAAGTATTCCTAAAATTACTGAGTTTTTTAATGAAAGAAAAATTGAGGTTCAAAGTATTCGAAAAGTTATTAAAGCCCAGGGGTTATTAGTAACTGAACGAAGCAATTCTGGGATTGGAATTATTGGGATTAATAAAGAGGATTTAGCTAAAGAGGAATTTATTAAAGAGTTTTCTGGTTATGAAAAAGGATCAGTCATTATAGGCTCTGCCTTAGCAGATAAACTTGGAATTAAGCAAAATAGTAAAATAAGTGTGTTATCAGCTAATAATATCTCAACTCCTTTTGGAAAAGTTCCGCAACAATTTACATTTAAAGTAGCCTCTACCTTTTCAAGCGGGGTATCGGAGTTAGATTATAATTATATTTTTATTCCCTATAATGATGCTTTAGAGTTTATAAAAAAGAATAAAAATCTTATTTCTGTAGATATTAAAATTAAGGATGTAAATAATGTTGATCTTTATAAAAAAGAATTAGAGAAAAATTTTCAAAATTATTATTTTACGACTTGGATTGACAACAATAAAACATTTTTTGATGCTTTGTTAGTTGAGCGTAATGTGATGTTTATTATTTTAACTCTCATTATTATCGTTGCAGCATTTAATATTGTAACCGGCATGACAATTTTAGTTAAAAATAAAACAAAAGAGATTGCAATTTTTAACACTCTTGGCATGTCGAAGTTTTCAATTTCGAAAATATTTTTTATAATGGGTTCATTTATTGGAATTACAGGAACTATATTTGGAGTAGTTCTTGGGATAGTTTTTGCTCATAATATTGAGGCTATTAGACAGTTTGTAAGCTATGTTTTTCAGGTAAGAGTTTTTCCTCCAGAAATATATTTCTTAAGTAAGATGCCATCGCTTATTGAATATAAGTCAGTGATTATTATTTGTTTTTTTTCAGTATTAATTACATTTTTTGCAAGTTTATATCCTGCAATTTCAGCATCAAAACTTAATCCAATCAAAGGGTTAAAATATGACTGATAGTTTCTTAAAATTAAATAATATTCAAAAGAAATATCTTGATGCTAGTAAAAATATTCAAGTTTTAAATGGAGTTAATTTATCCTTTAGTAAAAATAATATTGTTTCTTTAGTCGGTCCATCTGGATCAGGAAAATCAACATTACTTCATATTTTAGGTTTACTTGAAATCGTTGATCAAGGTAAATACTTCTTTAATGATGTTAATTTAATTAACTTAAAAGATGATCAAAAAACTATTTATAGAAGAAAAAATATTTCAATCGTTTATCAATTCAATAATTTAATTTCTGATCTTCGTGCAATTGATAATGTTGTTCTGCCTTTATTAATTAACAAATTA
>VHCC01000003.1 GCA_016882185.1 Candidatus Pelagibacterales bacterium
GGTGTTGCAATTATCCCAGGCGTCAGCTTTGGTAAATCTGCTAAAGATTTTGTTAGATTTAGTTTTGCTAATTCATATGAAAATATTGAAAAAGCTTTAGAAAAAATTAAAAAAACTGTTGTCAAATAAAGTTTTTTTTTAATTCGTAAATACCTATATATATCAACTAAAATAATATAAGTTTGAAGTATGTCCACTCTAGCAATGCCTAAAATTGATCAATCTGTTTTAAACGACAAAGACAGTATTGTTCGTGATTTAAAAAAATTTACAAATTCAATTAATATTATTTCAGATCCAGAAGGAATAACTCCCTATGAGACAGATGCATTAAGCGCTTATAAACAAAAACCAATGGCCGTCGTTCTTCCTGAAAACACAGAAGAAGTTAGTGATATTTTAAAATATTGTCATAAAAATAATATTAAGGTTGTTCCAAGAGGATCTGGCACAGGTCTTTCTGGTGGAGCATTGCCTTTAGCAGATTGCGTTTTGTTGGGTCTTAGTAAATTTAATAAAATTTTGGAAATTGATTTTGAAAATAGGTGTGTTGTTACTCAGCCTGGTGTTACTAATTTATCTCTAACAAAAGCTGTTGAGCATAATGGTTTTTATTATGCACCGGATCCTTCAAGTCAAATTGCTTGTTCAATTGGAGGAAATATTGCCGAGAATTCTGGAGGAGTTCATTCATTAAAATATGGAACCACAACTAATAACGTTCTTGGCGTTGAAATTGTTCTGATGGATGGAACGATTATGAGATTTGGTGGAAAAAAATTAGAATCTGAAGGCTATGATTTGCTAGGTTTAATCACTGGGTCAGAGGGGTTACTTGGAGTTTTAACAGAAGTGACAGTAAAAATTTTAAAAAAACCGCAGTCAGTCAAAGCTCTGCTTTTAGGTTTTCAAAGCGTAGAAGATTCTGGCCAATGTGTTTCAGATATTATTTCAGGAGGGATTATCCCTGCAGGAATGGAAATAATGGATAAGCCTTTAATAAAAGCCACAGACAATTATGCTAAGGCTGGTTATCCGAAAGACGTAGAAGCAATTTTAATTGTTGAGTTAGATGGAACCGAAAGTGAAGTAAATATTTTAATAAAAAGAGTAGAAGAAATTGCTAAGAAAAATAAATCCACATATTTGCGTATAAGCAAGAATGATGAAGAAAGATTAAGGTTCTGGCTTGGACGAAAAGCAGCATTCCCGGCAATTGGTGATATGTCGCCTGATTATTTATGTATGGATGGAACAATTCCTAGGAAAAAATTAGCTGAAGTCCTGAAAGAAATTACTAAGCTTTCACAAAAACATGGCTTAAGAGTTGCAAATTGTTTTCATGCAGGAGATGGAAATTTACATCCTTTGATCATGTTTGATTCAAATATTAAAAGTGAAATGAAGAGAGCTGAAAAATTTGGCGCAGATATTTTAAAATACTGTGTAAAAGTAGGGGGCGTATTAACCGGAGAGCATGGTGTTGGAATCGAGAAAAGAGATTTAATGTGTGAAATGTTTAATGATGAAGACATTCAGCAGCAACTAAATATTAAACAAGCATTTGATGAAAAATCTCTTTTGAATCCTGGAAAAGTATATCCAATTTTGCATCGTTGTGCAGAAGGCGGAAAAATGCATGTTCATAAAGGAGATACAAAGTTTAAAGATATTCCAAGATTTTAATGCCAGAAATTTATTCGCTATCAAGCGAACATGAGGTTGCCGATTTTATTAAAAATTGCAATTCTGAAGAAGTTCCAATTGAAATTATAGGACATAATTCGAAATCAATCGGCAGATTAATTCAGTGTTCTAAATCTTTGCATTTAAAAAATTTAAGTGGAATTATCGAATATTTTCCAGAAGAGCTTTATATTAAAGTAAAAGCAGGCACACCCCTTGCCTTGATTGAAATTGAGTTAGACAAAAAAAATCAAGAATTATCCTTTGAACCACCTGATATGGGTTTCTTATATACCGGCCAAAGTAACAAAGGATCTGTTGGTGGAGCCGTTGCTTGTAATTTATCAGGATCACGTAGATTTAGAGCGGGAGCTTTAAGAGATCATATTTTAGGATTTAGAGGAATAAATGGCAAAGGTGAAATTGTAAAATCAGGAGGGACCGTTGTTAAAAATGTAACAGGTTATGATGTAAGCAAACTCATCACCGGATCGTATGGAACCTTGGTTGCTTTGACGGAGATTGTATTAAAAGTTCAGCCAAAAAATGAAGAGAGCCAAACTTTATTGGTAAGCAATATTAATTTAAAAAGAGCTTTAAATATTTTTTCAAAATCAATGCAAACTTCTGTTGAAATTTCTGGCGCATGTTTTTATCCAGCAAAAATGTCAAAATTTTTTAAGTTAAACGATCTAGACACAACAACTTCCATTACAGCCATACGTCTTGAAGGACCAAAAATTTCAGTGGTTGAAAGAATTAATACTTTAAGAAAATTATTTGATGAATATAAAAAAACAATCTCAGTTCTTGAAAACTATCAATCAAGAATTTTTTGGAAAAATACAACCGATCTGCAATTTTTTAATAATAGTAAAAATATAGTTGCAAAAATAATTTTGCCACCAGTGAATACGGATCAGTTTATAAATAAATTTGAGAATGAAGAGTTAAAATATGTAGTGGATTGGGCGGGTAATTTAATTTGGGTTGAAATACCAGAAAATGATAGCGTATTACTAAGACAACTAAGAACAGAAGTTACAAAACTAGCTGGGCACATGACAATTATTAAGGCACCCAATCATATGCGTATAAAAGAAGATTTTTTGACAACTGTCGATGAGAATATTAAAGTTTTATCTTTGAAGATTAAAGAGAGTTTTGATCCAAAAAAGATTTTAAATCCAGGAAAAATGTATTCAGGAATATAATGCAAACAAATTTTACAAAAAAACAACTTCAAGATAGCAATATTATCTCTGCAGATGGAATTTTAAGAAAATGTGTGCATTGTGGATTTTGCAACGCAACCTGTCCAACCTACCAAATTGTAGGAGATGAGCTTGATGGCCCGCGTGGTCGAATTTACTTAATTAAAGATATGCTGGAGAATGATAAGCCAGCCAATGAAAAAATAGCAAAGCATATTGATCGATGCTTATCATGTTACTCTTGTATGACCACTTGTCCTTCAGGTGTTAATTATATGCATCTCGTAGATCACGCGCGAAATCATATAGAAAAAACTTTTGTTAGACCGTTTTTTGATAGATTTATTAGAAGTTTGCTTTCCAAAATTTTACCAAGCCCAACTTTATTTAGAATGGCAGGTTACTCTGCTAGATTATTTTATCCTTTTAGATTTTTATTTCCAAAAAAAATTAAAAATATGTTGAAATATATGCCAAATTCTTTTCCAAAATCTAAACAGGAAAATAAGGAAATATATTCACCAGTTGGAAAAACTTACGCAAGAGTTGCCTTACTTACGGGCTGTGTACAAAGAGTTATTTCCCCACAAATTAACGATGCAACAATTGAAATATTGAACAGGCATGGAGTTGAAGTGATTGTGCCAAAACAGGTTGATTGTTGTGGCTCACTAAACCATCATTTAGGCAAAGAAGATTTAGCTCATAAATCTTTTATTAAAAATACTAATTCATGGTTTAAGTGGTATGAAGAAAAAAATCTTGATGCAATTTTAGTAACCACTTCAGGCTGTGGAACTACATTAAAAGATTACGGTTATATTTTTAGAGATTACCCAGATAAAGAACTTAGAAAAAAAGCAAAAATAGTTTCATCACTTGCAAAGGATGTAACCGAATATTTAGGAAAAAATATTAAATTAAATTATATTAAGCAGGAAAAAAAATTTAAAATTGCCTACCATTCTGCTTGTTCAATGCAACATGGACAAAGAATTCATAAACAGCCAATGGATTTATTAAAAAAAACTGGCAATGAAATAGTTGAAATACCCGATGGTCATTTATGTTGTGGTTCAGCTGGGACTTATAATTTACTACAAGATGAAATGGCCTCAGAGCTATTAAAAAGAAAAGTTTCAAATATTGATAAAGTAAAACCTGATTTTATTTCAACTGGAAATATTGGATGTATGACCCAAATTTCATCTGGAACAAAAATACCCATTGTACATACTATAGAAATTTTAAATTGGTACACTGGTGGAAGTAAACCTGTGGCAATAAATTCATTATGAAAAAAAAAGTTTTAGTTACAAAAAATTTATTAAAAGAAACCGAAGAGCGTGTTAAAAAATTATTTGATGTAAAGTTGAATAAAGAAGAAAAACCTTACACGACCGAAGATATTGTGGAGCTATCTAAAGACTGTGATGGTATTTTATGTTTTGGGACAAATAAAATAGATGCATCTGCAATTGATAAACTTTCAAATAAAGTAAAAATTATCGCAAACTATGCAGTTGGTTTTGGAAATATTGATATTGATGCTGCTGCAAAAAAAGGAATAGTTGTCACGAACACTCCAGAAGTTTTAACAGAGGCAACGGCCGATATTTCTATTTTACTTTTACTTGGAGCATCAAGAAGAGCTTATGAGGGAAGAAAATTTGCTGAAGAACAAAATTGGTCATGGAAAACAGATTTTTTACTTGGAAAACAAATGTCTAATAGAAAACTGGGAATTCTTGGTATGGGAAGAATTGGCAGAGCAGTTGCAAAACGTGCGCGAGGTTTTGGCATGGAAATCCATTATCATAACAGAACAAAATTAGCCGCTCATTTAGAGGAGGGAGCAATTTATCATGATAATATTAAGTCGTTATTTAATAACAGTGAATTTTTATCAATTAATTGTCCAGCAACTAAAGAGACCACGAACTTAGTTAATGAACAATCAATTAATTATTTACCTGACGGAGCTGTGGTTACAAATGCAGCGAGAGGAGATATTATTGATGATACTGCCATGATTAAAGCAATGAAGAGTGGGAAAGTTTTTGCTTTAGGTCTAGATGTTTACAATGGAGAACCAAAAATTAATCCTGAATACTTAAAGCTAAACAATCTTTTTTTACTTCCTCATTTAGGAAGTGCGACTATTAGAACAAGAATTGATATGGGAAGCAGAGCCATTGATAATCTAGAGATATTTTTTAGCGGAAAAAAACCCAAGGATCAGGTTAATTAATATAAAAACGCAAAGTATTTTATAATACAATCTTAAGTTGTTTTTATACTTAAATTACTTACAAAATGTCAAAATTTTTTTAAAGACTCTCAATGATTTTTTTGTTTAAATCTAAAAAGTTAATTAACTAAATAAGGGAAAATAAATGACAAAACTAAAAGACAAAGTTACGTCATTGGAGTCTAAAAAAACTTCAAGACGTAAGTTTTTTAAAGCTGCTGCAGCTACAGGAGCTGTTGCCGCTGCGTCACTTGCTATGCCAAATATTTCAGTTGCGCAAAGTGCTGTGACACTAAAAATGCAATCTGCATGGGGACCATCTGATGCAGATCCATTTTTTGAAATGAATAAGCAATATGCTAGAAAAGTAGATGCATTATCTGGCGGAAGTTTAAAAATAGATCTTTTACCAGTAAATGCTGTATTAAAAATTCCTGAAATTGCTGATGGCGTTAGCACAGGGGTTGTTGATGCTGGTCACACTGTTACTGCATATTGGTATGGAAAAAATCCTGCCTCTTCATTGTTTGGAACAGGACCTTCTTATGGTTTCTCATCTCAAGAATTAATGGGATGGATTGAGTACGGCGGAGGAAGAGCATTGTATGAAAAAGTTTTAGAAGCTACTAAATTAGAGTACGTTGGTTTCTTCGCAATGCCAATGCCAGCTCAACCATTTGGTTGGTTTAAAAAAGAACTTAAGTCTGCAGCTGACGTTAAAGGTATGAAATACCGAACCGTTGGTTTAGCAACTAACGTTCTTCAAGGTATGGGAATGACTGTTCTTCAATTACCAGGTGGAGAAATTCAACCTGCAATGAAAACAGGTCTTATTGATGCAGCAGAATTTAACAACCCTTCATCTGATAAAAACTTCGGAATGCAGGACGTTTCTAAATTCTACTCATTAGGAAGTTTCCATCAATCACAAGAAATGTTTGAGATAACTTTTAATAAGAAAAAATTTAATAGTTTATCTAAACAGCATCAGGCAATCTTAAAAATTGCAGCTGAGGCAGCAAATACTGATAATTATTGGTATGCTCTTAAGAGATACTCTGATGATCTTAACAAACTTATGAAAGAATCTGGTGTAAAACCATTTACTACCCCAAAAGATATTCTTGCAGATCAAATGAAATCTTGGGATAAGGTAGTAGCTGATTTTTCTGCTAAAGATCCTTTGTTCAAACAAATCGTTGACTCTCAGAAAGCATATGCAAAATCTGTCATGAAGTATTTATTCATGAATCAACCAGATTATACAATTGCTTACAGACAATACTTTGGTGATCCATCCAAAGTAACTGTTTAACTTTTAATATTAGTTGGACAAAAAAAAGGGGGGTATATCTACCCCCTTTTTTACTATAATGCTTAAGTTAATAATTTAATAATTAAGGGGGAGCAAAAGTTGCGTTCTTATATTTTAATAATAGATGAACTAAGTACTTGGATTGGAAAAGCTTTTGGCTGGAGTACTTTTGCTTTAACCATCGCCGTTGGCTACGAAATTTTTGCAAGATATTTTTTTAACATGCCGACTTTATGGGCGTTTGATCTTTCAATCCAAATGTATGGAGCAGCATTCATGATGGCCGGAGCTTATGCTCTTGCAGTTCAATCACATGTTAGAGCAGATATGTTATATAGAAAAACTTCAATCAAATTTCAGGCAACTTCGGATTTAATATTATATTTTTTATTCTTTTTTCCAGCTTGCATTGCTCTTTCTTATACAGGTTATAACTATGCAGCTAAGGCATGGATTTTAAAAGAAACTAGTTGGAATAGTCCAGCGCAAATACAAGTTTATGCATTCAAAACTTTAATACCGTTAGCAGGAATACTTTTAGTTTTACAGGGAGTGGCTGAGGTTTTTAGATGTATTATAGCTTTAAAAGAAGGTCAGTGGCCAGTTAGAAATGTTGAAGAAGAAGAATTAGAAAAAGTTTTAATAAAGAAAAAAAGTTAGAAATATAAAATGGAACAGACACTTTTAGGACTGACTAATCCACAAGTTGCATTAGTAATGATGTTCAGTTTTATTTTTATTGTTCTTTTAGGATTTCCTATTGCATTTACTCTTTTAGCACTTGGGATTTTTTTTGGATATTATGCCTATCTTGATCCTTCAAAAGTTGCAGAGGCTGGAATTTTTGCAAACAGAATTTTTGACTTAGTCGTTAAAAATACCCACTCCGTGATGGAAAATCATGTTTTAATTGCAGTGCCTCTTTTTCTTTTTATGGGATATGTAGTTGAAAGATCTGGAATTATTACAAGACTGTTTGAGTCCGTTAGAATGGCAACTGCAAAACTTCCAGCATCCATGGCTGTTGCAGCATTGATAACTTGTGCTCTTTTTTCTACTGCGACAGGAATCGTTGGTGCAGTTGTAACTTTAATGGGACTTTTAGCTTGGCCAGCAATGATACGCGCAGGTTATAATAAAAAATTTGCATCAGGCGTTATATGTGCTGGTGGAACTTTGGGCATTTTAATACCACCAAGTATTTTATTTATTGTTTATGCGGCTATGGCTTCTTTATCACCAATTAGATTATTTGCCGCTGCTTTTATTCCAGGAATGATATTAGCAGGACTTTATTGTGTTTATTGTATTATTGTTGGAATTTTCTATCCGCATCTTGCTCCAAAACCTAAACTTTCAGAACTTCCTCCAAAATTAGTAATTTATAAAAATTTAATAAGAGATTTTGTTCCTTTATTAATATTAATTATGTTAGTTCTTGGAGTAATTCTTTTAGGCCTTGCAACACCTGCTGAAGCTGCTGCTGCTGGAGCAATCGGGGCAATCCTACTTGCATTTTATTATAAAAATATGAATTGGAAAAATCTTAAAGAGTCAGTTTATTTAACAACACGTTCTTCAGCGATGATTATGTGGTTATTCGTTGGCTCTTGGACTTTTGCTTCAGTATTTTCATATTTAGGAGGACACAAAGTTTTTGAAGAGTTTTTTGCAGGTCTCGGTTTAGAGCCATGGCAGTTTTTAATTTTAACTCAAATTATAATTTTTTTACTTGGATTTCCTTTAGAATGGACTGAAATATTAATTATCTTTGTTCCAATATTTTTACCTCTATTAAAATTATATGGAATTGACCCTTATTTCTTTGCAATTCTTGTTGGATTAAATTTACAAATGTCTTTCTTGACACCACCCATGGCCATGTCCGCCTATTATTTAAAAGGAGTTCAATCTAAAAATGTTTTATTATCTGAGATATTTATTGGAATGATACCATTTCTTTTTGTTGTTATTATTTCAATGATCTTGCTATACAATTTTCAAGGTCTTGCTACTTGGCTTCCAGACGTATTATTTGGTGCTGAAACTAAAAAATAATTTTAAGTCAAATCATGGATCTGTGTTTACTTTCCGCTTTGGAAATAATTGAAAAAACAAAAAAAGGTGAAATTTCATCTGTTGAAGTTGCTAAAAGTTTTATTGATAGAATTGAAAAATTTGAAAATAAAATAAAAGCTTGGGCTTTCTTTGATAAAAAATTCTTTTTAGAAAAGGCTCAAGAAAAAGATGAATGGCGCCTTTCAGGAAAACCCCTAGGACCTCTGCATGGACTTCCCATAGCTATAAAAGATATTTTTAAAACTGAGGATATGCCAACACAGTATGGCACACCTATTAGAGAAAATTATCAATCAAGGGATGATGCAAAAGTTGTAAGCATTTTAAGGTCTGCGGGAGCAATTATTATGGGTAAAACTGTAACCACTGAACTTGCATATTTTGATCCTGGAAAGACTACTAATCCTCATGACTATTCAAGAACTCCAGGGGGTTCTTCTAGTGGTTCAGCGGCAGCTGTTGCCTCTTTTATGGCCCCAATTGCAATAGGCTCACAAACTAATGGCTCAACCATACGTCCCGCTTCTTACTGTGGTGTTGTAGGTTATAAACCGACTTATGGTTTAGTTTCAAGAGATGGTGCCCTAGCACAATCTTTTCTTTTAGATCAAGTGGGTGTGATTGCAAGAAATGTTGAGGATGTTGCGCTTTGTTCATCAGTGATAATCAAAAAAGATCTTGAGGATAAATCTACCATCTCGTATCCAACAGAAGATTTTTTAACCCGAGTTCAAGCAAAGCCTTTTTTTGAGCCACAATTAATTTTTATTGCAACTTCTAAATGGAAAAATTTAGATGATGATGCAAAAAAAGATTTTGAAAAGTTTTTAAAAAAAATTGATAAACAAGTGACAATTTATTCAAATCCTAGTTACTTTGAAAAGATTTTTGATTATCATAAAATAATTCATGAAACAGACATGGCTTATAATTTTTTATCTACTTATGAAAAGCACAAAAAGAAAATAGGAAAAAAAATGATCGAAGCTATTGAAAGAGGTCTTTCTTATAAAGCAAAGGACTATGCAGAAGCCGTTGATCAAATGGCAATTATCTATGACACTTTTAAAGAAGCTTTTCATCATTATCACGCGATCATTACACCCGCAACCACAGGTTATGCACCAAAGGGACTTTCGTATACCGGTAGCCCGGAGTTTTGCACAACATGGACTTATTTAGGAATGCCAGCAATTACATTGCCATTAATTGAGGGTTCTGCTAAATTACCGTTAGGAGTTCAGTTAGTTGGTGAGAAACTAGATGATACTAGATTATTACAAACTGCTAATTGGCTTTTAAAAAAAATAAAAAAAAATGATTAGAACTTTAACTATTATTATCGGTATAGTTTCTGTTTCTTGGTTTTTTTATCAAATAGCAACGAGTATAACTAAATCACCCATTATTACTTTTTCAGCATCAGTTCCAGTTTGGTTAGTTCTAATTTTAAGTTTAGGTTTTTTTTTATATGATGCTTATGATCATATCAAAAAAATAAAAAAATAAATTTTTCTTTAAATATCTTTGAAAAAAAAAGAAGTTTCGATTTTTGCTTTCTTTTTATTATTTGCTCAACCAATTTTTATGACTAGCAATTTAGCTATTGCAAGAGGGGCCTCAGGTTTTATCCCTCCAGTATCCCTTGCTTTTTGGAGGTGGTTACTTGCATTTTTAATTTTAGTTCCATTTGTTTTTCCATCAATTAGAAAAAATTTTAAAGATTTAATTTCTGAGGCGCCAAAGCTTTTAATACTAGGTCTTACCGGATTTACTTTCTGTGGTGCATTTCCTTACATAAGTGGACTTACGACAACTGTAATTAATATGGGTATCATTTACTCGGCATCACCCATATTTATAATTCTAATTTCAGTAATATTTTATCACGAAAAGATTACTAAACTTCAATTGTTTGGAACTTTATGTTGCTTACTTGGAGTTCTTATAATTGTTTGTAATGGTCAATTTAAAAATTTAATTAATTTATCATTTACTAAGGGTGATTTGTGGATTTTAGGAGCAATGATAAGCTGGGCTGTATATTCTGTGTATTTAATGCATTGGAAAAGTAAGTTTGATTTATTTACTAAATTTACATTGATGGCCTTAGCAGGAACTATTTTTCTTGCCCCAATGTATTATATTGAGGAAAAATATTTTTATACAACTGAGTTTAATAAAGATTTCTATTTTTGGGTAATAGTTGCTGCTGTTTTTCCAGGAATTATTGCATTCCAAATGTATGCAAAGTTACAAAAATATCTAGGCGCTAGCCTCACTGGCCTTACAGTTTATATGATGCCAATTTATAGTGCACTTTATGGTTATTTTTTATTTAACGAAAAATTATATAATTTTCACTGGTTTGGTGGATTTTTTGTTTTTATAGGAATATTTTTAGCAAATAAAAATTTATTTAAGCTTCGATGACCCATTCAATCAAAACTGTAGGATTTATTGGCACTGGCCTAATGGGTCTGCCTATGGCTAAAAATATTTTAGCAAAAAAATTTAAATTAAACGTTTGGAATCGAACCTCCGGAAAAACTTTAGAATTAAAAAAAAAAGGAGCAAAAGTTTTTTCTGATATAAAAGATTTAGTTCAAAATTCTAAGGTTATAGTTTCAATGCTTGCAAATGATGATGTTTGTAAAGCAGTTCTTATTAAAAAGATTCAACCGTACTTAAAAAAAGGACAGATTGTAATTGATATGAGTTCAACAACTCAAACCACAGCTTTACAAATTGGTAGTGCTTTAAAAAAAAAGAAAGTATTTTTTTTAGACGCTCCTGTTTCTGGAGGCACTATAGGTGCTGAAAAAGGAACTTTAGCCATTATGGCGGGAGGAGATAAAAAAATATTTAATATCGTGATGCCATTATTTAAAAGTATGGGCACCGCGATTTATGTTGGAAAAACTGGATGTGGCCAAGTTGCAAAATTAGCAAATCAAACAATTGTTGGAATTAGTATCGGAGCTGTTTCAGAAGCATTAATTTTAGCAGAGGCAGCAGGAGCGGATCCAAAAGCTGTGAGAGAAATTATGTTACAAGGATTTGCAGGCGGCCCAATTCTTAAAAATCATGGTTTAAGAATATTAACCAAAAACTTTAAACCAGGTGGAAAAGCATCAACGCAGCTTAAGGATATGAACAACATTATTAGTACTGCAAAAAAATATAAATTAAATTTACCAATTGCTAAAAAAGTCCAAGAACTTTATGCAAAGACTGTAAAATCTGGAAGAGCAAACCTGGATCACAGTGCGCTTTATTTGTATATTAAATCATTAATTTAATTAAAAAACATTATTAGACTCAGTGTAAAATATTTTCAACAATATAGTTTTTTTTTATATTTTTTAATTTTATATCCTTAATAGTGTAAAAAAATTTTTTTATTTTAATTTTATTAATTTTTTTAATTTTTTCAAAATCTTTTGGCAAAACAAAAAAATTGATATGTTTTTTATTTAATTTTTTTTTTATATCAGAATATTTACTGTTACGCTTAAAAATATAGCCAAGCTTTACATTTTTAAATTTATTTTTAATTTCAATTAAATTTTTTTCAATAAAGGAAATAAATAAAATGTTTTTATTGTATTTATTATAGACTTTTTCGAGTTTTCCTAAGTTAATTTGGTCTAATAAAGGTTTAATTTCCAATAAAATTTTAGTTTTAGGTTTTATAATTTTTAGAAGATCTTTGAGTTTAGTAATATTATATTTTTTTATATCCTGACTAGTTAAATCTTTGATTTTTTTTTTATTAAATAATTTTTTTAAGTTAAAATCATGAAAACAAACCAAGATATTATTCTTTGAAAAATGAACATCTATTTCAATATTATAGTTTTTTTGTAAACATTTTTTAAAAGCGCTAATATGATTTTCTCTCAAGCCTTTATTAATTAGTCCTCTATGAATAAACATTATTTTAAACCGTCAGTTTTATATAAAATTATGAGACCAGAAATCAAAAGTAAAAGAACTGTAGAGAATCCAATTCTTTGACTTTCGAAAATTAAAGTAGCAGACCCAACTAATGCAGGTCCTAAAAAAGATGTTAATTTTCCAGATGTAGCAAATAATCCAAACGCTTTATTTTGATCTTCACGTCCTATGATTCTTGAAATCATCACTCTGCTAGCTGATTGTATTGGTCCAATAAAAAAACCTAGTAAAGCTGCAAAAATAAAAAAATATAGTTTTGTTTTAGTTAAAATAATTAAAATTAAGAATAAAATTAAGAAAACAAGAGAAACTAAAATTGTATTTTTACAATTAAAGTGATCATTAAAATACCCACCTAGCCAGGCTCCAATTACAGCGGCCATATTCATTAATATTGACATAAACAATAATTCTTTAAGGTTTAGTTGAAAAATACTCACTGCAAAAATACCCCCCATAACAAATATTGTATTAAGTCCATCCCCGTATAATAACCTTGCTAGTAAAAATTTTGATATTTTTGTAAGACCTTGGTTCCATAATAATTTTCTTAAATTTAAACTTTCTTTTTTTTTATTTTTTTTTTCAATTTTAATTGAATTTAAAAGTGGTAAAGAAAATATCAAAAACCACAGAGCAACAAATATTACACTTGCTCTATAATTTATACTTTCTCCAAAATTCTTTAGATAATCTGATTGTATAATAAAGTTTATTGTTATTAGAAGGGCAATAACTCCTCCAAAATATCCCAGAGCAAAAGAAATACCAGAGGCAAAACCTAATTTTTTTTTATTAGAGGTATTAATTAAGATAGAATTATAAAATATAGAACTTAATTCATAAAAATAATTGGCTATACAAATTATAAATAAAGTAAAAAAAATATATTTTGTTTCAGGTTTTGAAAACCATAATAAGATCGTAAAAATAATACATGCCAATGTTGATATTTTTAATATAAATGAATTAATATTTTTTTTATCGGCAATAGCTCCTAGAAATGGCCCAGACATTGCAACAAGAAAACCAGAAATAGAAATGGTCCAACCCCAGTAAGCTTGTCCATTCACATTATTTTGAACTATAGAACTTACAAAGTAGTTTGAAAAAATAAACGTTATTATTATTGTTACAAATGCTGAATTTGCAAAATCGTAAAGTGAATAATGAAATAAGTTAATTTTCACATTATTATTTATTTTAAAAGCTTTATTTAAATTGTTTAATTAAATTATTGTTAGAATATAAGTAGATTTATATTATCTCTGAATCTAATTATGATAAAGTTTTTTTATAATTCAATTATCATCTCATTAGTAATTTATGTAATAATCATTTTATTTGTCTATTTTTTTCAACGTAATCTTTTATATCACCCGAATGTAAAGAATTTTAGTGGTTATCAAATCGATAATATTAACTTTAGTTATAAAGAGGTAAAAATTATTAATGATGATAAAATTGAACTAATAGCTTGGTTACATGAAAAAGATTTAATTAAAAAAAAAACTTTAATTTTTTTTCATGGTAATGCGGGTCAGTTAAACAATCGAAATTATAAGTTAAACGAGTTTTCTAAACTTGATATTAATTTTATCATTTTAGCTTGGAGAGGATTTAATGGAAATGAGGGCAGTCCAAGTGAACAAGGTTTATATCAAGACGCAAATAGTGTTATCAAATGGATAAAAAACAAAGGAGTAAAAGAAGAAAATATTATTTTATATGGAGAGTCTCTGGGCACCGGAGTGGCGATAGAAGTTGGACAAAATAAAAATTTTTCAGGCATAATTCTTGAAGCACCTTATACATCTATGGTTGAGCTGGCTAAGAAATATTACCCATTTTTACCAGTTAGATTATTATTAAAGGATAAATTTGAGAGTATAAAAAAAATAAAAAATTTAAAATCACCAGTTTTAGTTATGCATGGAGGCGCTGATCAAATTGTACCATTTAATATGGGAAAAAAAATATTTGATGAGATTAAAACGAAAAAATATGGATATTTTCCTAAGTTTGATCGACACATGATGACTTATAATTCTGAATTAAAAATTGAATTAGATAAGTTTATAAAAACTTTAAATTAATTTTTAATAAAAGCTTGAATAAAGTCTTTTGCAATAAAGTTATCTAAGTCTTCCTCTTTCTCACCTATTCCGATTGCATAAATTGGGATTTTAAATTGTTTTGCAATGGCAACAAGAATTCCCCCTTTTGCTGTCCCATCTAATTTAGTCATAATAATTCCAGTGATTGGAGTAATTTTTTTAAATTCTTCAATTTGATTAATTGCATTTTGTCCGGTTGTTGCATCAAGAACTAAAATAGTCTCATGAGGTGCATCATTATCAATTTTTTTTAAAACTCTAATAATTTTAGAGAACTCTTCCATTAAATTTTTTTTATTTTGTAGTCGTCCCGCTGTATCAATTACACAATAATCTGCATTATTTTGTTTTGCGTATTCAAAACTTTTAAATGCGACAGAGGCCGGATCGGAGCCAATATTTGACTTTATTATTTCAACATTAATTTTTTTGCACCAAAGTTCTAATTGATCGATGGCCGCAGCCCTAAAAGTATCAGCTGCACCTACGATAATTTTATTACCTTGATCTTTGAGTTTTTTACATAATTTTCCAATAGTGGTTGTTTTTCCAACCCCATTCACACCACAAACTAATACGACGGTTGGCTTATTATGCTTTGTTGAAAAAAAATCTTTTTGTAAAGGTATTAAAATCTCCTCTATTTCTTGTGCAATTGCTTGAAAGAAATTTTCTTTAGTTAATTCTTCTTTGCTATATTTTTTATTAGCTATATTTTTTCTAAACTCTTCTACAAAATTAATCCCCACATCTGCTTGAATGAGAATATCTTCAATATCCTGAAGAATCTCTGCTTGCGGTTTAGATTTATTAAAAACTTCATCAATTCCCTTTGTAAATTTTTCTGAAGTTTTTTTTAGACTTTCTTTAAGCTTTTTAAAAAAATTCATTAAGAATTATATTTTAAGGCTTATGTTATTAATATTTGAAACAGATCCGGTCATTATAATATGTTTATTTTTAGCCCATTCAATTTGAAGAGTTCCATTTTTAAAATGAATATTAACTTTTTTTTGAGTAAGCCCTAATTTATTTCCGGCTACTGCCGTAGCGCAAGCAGCAGTACCACAAGCTAAAGTTAATCCCGCACCCCTTTCCCAAACTTTTACTGTTATATTTTTTTTATTCATAACCTCAGCAAAAGTGACATTGCATCTTTGTGGAAAAAATTCATGATGTTCAATCTGTGGACCAATTTTTTTTAGCAATTCAAATGTTATATTTTTAAAAAAAATAATATGGGGATTTCCAATGCTTAATGTATATCCTGATAAAATTCCAAAAGTTTTAGTTTTAATTTTAACTTTCGTATGATTCATTTTTTTTGCTAAAGGGATCTTTTGCCAATCAAAATTGGGCACTCCCATATCAACAGATACTTCAGTTTTTCCCGTAAGTTTTGCATTTAAAATTCCGCTTTCAGTATTAATTTTTGATTTATTTAATTTTTTTTCATTCATTAAGAAGTAAGAAATGCATCTAGAGCCATTTCCGCATGCCCCTGTTTCCCCACCGTCAGAATTATAAAAAGTTATTTTGGCGTTAGTTTTTTTTTCTTTATCTTTATCTATAAGAATAACTTGATCACAACCTGGGCCTTGTTTTCTATTTGCAATATTTATGATTTGTTGTTTTGAGATATCAATTCTTTCTTTTCTTCTATCAATGATGATAAAGTCATTGCCGAGGCCATCCATTTTATAAGCTTGTATTTCGATCATCTGTTTTGCTGTTGTATCTTACAAATATTCTCAATTATTGACTTTTAAAATAGTAAAATATACTTTTAATAAAATTTTCCACAAAAATAAGCAGGTTTTGTGGTGTCCTTCTAATGAAGGAGATCAACACTAGTCAGCGATATTCGCCCACTAGTGCGATTGCTGCTGGAGAAAAAAAATGTTTGAAAATTTAACAAGTAAAATTGAATCTGCTTTTTCTTTTTTTAGTAAAAGCACTCAATTAGATGAAAAACAAGTCGATGAAGGATTAAGAAAAATTCGTCAGGCTCTTCTTGAGTCCGATGTAGCTCTTTCTGTTGCTAAAGAATTTATTGCAAATGTTAAGCCCAAAGCTATTGGGCAGGAAGTTCTTAAATCTATAACTCCAGGACAATTGCTTGTTAAAATTGTATATGATGAACTTGTTAAAATTTTAGGTAGTGAAAAATCAGAGATTAATCTCAATACAGTTCCGCCAGCAAAAATATTAGTAGTAGGTTTACAGGGTTCTGGAAAAACAACAACTTCAGCAAAAATTGCAAAATTTATTGAAAAGAATTTTAATAAAAAAGTAATGTTATCAAGCTTAGACGTTTATCGTCCTGCAGCTCAAAAACAATTAGAGTTACTTGGTAGTCAAAATAATATTCAAACTATTCCAATTATAGAAGGACAACTCCCTACAGAAATTACGCAAAGAACTTTAGCAGCTGCATCTCTATCGGGTTCAGATGTCATTATCTTTGATACTGCAGGACGCACGCAAATTGATAGTGTCATGATGAGTGAATTAAATAATCTTAAAAATATAATTAAGCCCATCGAAACTTTTCTAGTAGCTGACTCTTTAACAGGACAAGATGCCGTAAATATAGCAAGTGAATTTAAAAAAACAGTAGATTTGACTGGAATAATATTAACAAGAATAGATGGAGATGGAAAAGGTGGGGCCGCTCTTAGTATGAAGTCGGTTGCAAATTGTCCTATTAAATTTTTAGGGGTTGGTGAAAAAATAGATGATTTTGAAATATTTCATCCAGAAAGAATTGCAAATAGAATTTTAGGAATGGGAGATGTGGTATCTCTTGTTGAAAAAGTATCTGAAAATCTAAAAAAAGAGGAAGTTGAAGAGTTAGAAGAGAATTTTAAAAAAGGACAATTTACTTTTAATGATTATTTAAAACAGATTAGACAAATGAAAAAAATTGGTGGTATGGGAAAAGTTTTAGGAATGATCCCTGGTATTTCAAAAATTAAAAAACAGATCGATGAGGCTAATATTGATGAGGGACTTATTGGGAAGCAAGAAGCAATTATTTTATCAATGACTCCTAAAGAAAGAGATAATCCAAAGATTATTGATGGATCAAGAAAAAAAAGAATAGCGAATGGTTCAGGTACTGACATCGCTTTTGTAAACAAGCTTCTAAAACAACATAAAATGATGACAGGAATGATGAAAAGAATGTCTCAAGGTGGCGGAAGAAATTTTGGTGGTTTAGATGGAATACCTCCAGAGTTATTTAATAATCTAAAATAGAAAGGAAAAAATGTTAAAAATAAGACTATCTAGAGGGGGAACTAAAAAAAGACCCTTTTATCAAATCGTAGTTGCAGATTCTAGAAATCCAAGAGATGGAAAATTTATTGAAAAACTTGGATACTTCAATCCGTTGTTACCAAAAAGTAAACCAGAAAGATTAAGCTTAGAGTCAGAGAGAATAACTCATTGGATTAAAATGGGAGCTAAACCGACTTTAAGAGTTGCAAAATTTTTAGGTGCAGCAAATCTTGCTCCAGTACCTGAAAAAAGAAATAATCCGATTAAAGGATTGCCTAAAAAGAAAGCACAAGAAAGATTAAAAGCTGCACAAGCTCCAAAAGAGGCGCCAGCAGCAGCTCCAGCGGCAGAAGCAGCAGCAGCCCCAACAGCTGAGCCAGCTCCTGCAGAAGCTCCAAAGACTGAAGAAAAAGCACCACAAGCGGAGGCGCCAAAAGCTAACTAATTATTATGTGGTCTGCAAAAATATTCACTCTATATCCTGAATTTTTTCCAGGGATTTTAGATATCGGGCTTTATAAAAGAGCTAGAGAAAATAAAATCTGGTCTCTCGATGTCATCAACATCAGAGACTATGCTTTGGATAAGCACGGAAGTGTAGATGACACTCCTTTTGGTGGAGGAAGTGGAATGGTGATGCGTGCGGATGTAATAGATAATTGTTTGGATAAAAATACAAAAAATTCTAACAATGAACTTATTTATTTAAGTCCTAGAGGCGAATTATTAACCCAAAAAATTGCAAAGCAATTATCAAAAAAAAATGGAGTAGATCTTATTTGTGGACACTTTGAAGGAATTGATCAGAGAGTTATAGAAGAAAGAAAGATCAGAGAAATAAGCATTGGCGATTTTATTTTATCCGGAGGTGAAACAGCAGCGTTTGTTTTTTTAGACTCCATACTTAGATTATTGCCAGGGGTTCTTGGTAATTCTTCCTCTTTAAATGAAGAGAGTTTTGAAAATAATTTATTGGAATATCCTCAATATACAAAACCTCAAGAGTGGAAAGGAAGAGCTGTTCCGGAAGTACTTTTATCTGGAAATCATGCTAAAATTAAGGACTGGCGCTTAGCACAATCCGAGGATATAACACGTCGCCAGAGACAAGACTTATGGGAAAAATATCATAAATAACAAAATTTTAATGCAAATTTCTACAATGAGAATAGACGAATTAGATAAACTTCATATAAAGAAAATTGGTGAAAAAAAGTTACCAGAATTTTCTCCAGGAGATACTTTAAAAGTAAACGTGAGAATTATTGAAGGAAAAAGACAAAGAATACAAGCTTACGAAGGAGTTTGTATTGCTAAAAAAAATCGAGGAATTAACTCTACTTTTACAGTTAGAAAAATTTCTTTTGGAGAGGGTGTTGAAAGATTATTTCCAGTTCATAGTCCAAACGTGGAGTCTGTTGAAGTTATAAGAAGTGGAAAAGTAAGACGAGCAAAACTTTATTACTTAAGAGAAAGAACAGGTAAATCAGCTAGAATTACTGAAAAAATTAGAAAGAAAATAGGTGTAGATATTATTCAACCTTTACCAAAAAAAGAGGCAGTCCAAAATATTGAAGCCCAAGCAGATTTAGCTGCTGAGCAGGCTCCAAAAAATGTGGAAAAAGCTTCAGCGCCAAAGACAGAAGCTAAGAATAAAAAGAAGTAATACTAGTTTTTATTTAATGGCAAAGACACTTTACGACAAAATATGGGAGAGTCATTTAGTTGATGAACAAAGTGATGGAACATCACTTTTATATATTGATCGACATTTAGTTCATGAAGTTACAAGTCCACAAGCATTTGAAGGATTACGTTTATCCAATAGAAAAGTAAAATTACCAGGTTCAACATTAGCTGTTGTTGATCATAATGTTCCAACAACTGACAGATCAAAAGGAATTGCTGATAAAGAGTCTGCAATTCAAGTTGAGACACTTTCTAAAAATTGCAAAGATTTTGGTATAGAATTTTTTGGTTTAACAGACAAAAGACAAGGAATTGTTCACGTAATTGGTCCTGAACAAGGATTTACTCAGCCAGGAATGACGATCGTTTGTGGCGATAGCCATACTTCAACACACGGTGCCTTTGGCGCACTAGCTTTTGGAATTGGAACTTCAGAAGTAGAACATGTGCTTGCAACACAAACTTTGATTCAAAGTAGAGCAAAAAATTTCAAAATTAGCGTTGATGGAAAATTACCATTAGGAGTTACTGCTAAAGATGTGATCTTATCTATTATTGGAAATATTGGAACAGCTGGTGGGACAGGTTATGTTATTGAATACTGTGGAGAGGTATTTAGAAATTTTTCTATGGAAGAAAGAATGACCGTTTGCAACATGAGCATTGAAGCAGGCGCTCGAGCAGGACTTGTTGCTCCAGATCAAAAAACTTTTAATTATATTAAAGGCAGACCTCTAGCTCCAAAGGGAGAAAATTGGGAAAAAGCTCTCAAATATTGGAGCACTTTATACACTGATAAGGATGCAAAATTTGACAGAGAACTTTATTTACAAGGAAAAGATATTGAGCCAACGGTTACCTGGGGAACAAGCCCTCAAGACACAGCATCTATTAACGGTAAAGTTCCTGATCCTAATTTAGAAAAAAATGAGGATAGAAAAAAATCTATACTAAGATCGTTAGATTATATGGGCTTAGAACCTAATACCGCTATCCAAGATATTAAAATTGATAAGGTTTTTATAGGCTCTTGTACCAACGGAAGAATTGAGGATTTAAGAGAAGTTGCAAAAATAGTTAAAGGAAAAAAAGTAAACAAAAGTGTTGATGCAATTGTTGTTCCAGGTTCTGGACTTGTAAAATTGCAAGCTGAAAAAGAGGGTTTAGATAAAATATTTAAAGATTCAGGATTTGATTGGAGAGAGCCTGGATGTTCAATGTGTCTTGGCATGAATCCAGACCAATTAAAACCAAAAGAAAGATGCGCTTCGACTTCGAATAGAAATTTTGAAGGAAGACAAGGACGAGGCGGAAGAACACATTTAGTTAGTCCGGTGATGGCAGCCGCAGCTGCAATTGAGGGTAAATTTGTAGATATTAGAAAAATTATTTAATGGAAAAATTTACAAAACTTAAAAGTATTGCAGCCGATCTTCAAATTTCAAATATTGATACGGACATGATTATTCCAAAACAATTTTTAAAAACGATTAAAAGAACAGGTCTTGGCTCTGCCTTATTTTATGAAATGCGATATGATGAAAAAGGTAACGAAATTAAAAATTTTATCTTAAATAATGCTCCTTTTAATAAAGCGAAAATTTTAATTTCAGGAAAAAATTTTGGCTGCGGTTCATCAAGAGAGCATGCTCCATGGGCATTACTAGATTTTGGTATTCGATGTATTATTGCAGAAAGTTTTGCAGATATTTTTTATAATAATTGTTTTAAAAATGGAATTTTGCCAATTATTCTTCCTGAAAACCAAGTGAAGGAATTATCTGAGGCTGCAAAAAAAAATAAAGAAATAGAAATAGATTTGATTGATCAAAAAATTCATAAGGGAGATAATAGACCTTTTGATTTTGAAATTGAGTCATTTAGAAAAGAGTGTTTGTTAAATGGTTACGATGATATTGCTCTAACTTTAAAAAAAGACTCTAAAATTAATAGTTTTGAGCAAAGAAAAAAAAATCTAACTCCTTGGTTATATTAATGAAAAAAAAACTTCTTATTCTTGCGGGTGATGGAATAGGACCGGAGGTAATGAATGAGGTTAAAAAAATTATTCTTTGGTTTAATAAAAAAAAATCCGCCGACTTTGAGATTACTGAAGAATTAGCAGGAGGAATTTCCTTTGATAAACATGGCGAGCCAATTACTGAAAAAGTAATGAAAATAGCCTTAGAAAGCGATGCAGTTTTGCTTGGAGCCGTTGGTGGACCAAAATGGGATAAATTAGAATTTTCTAAAAAACCAGAAAGAGCTTTGCTAAGACTTAGAAAGGATTTGGAATTATTTGCAAATTTAAGACCTGCAATTTGTTTTAAGGAACTTGCTAATGCATCAACTTTAAAGCCCGAGATTGTTTCTGATTTAGATATTATGATTGTACGTGAACTTACAGGAGGAATTTATTTTGGTAGTCCAAGAGGAGTTGAAAAATTATCTAATGGTGAAAAAAAAGGAATAAATACACACACTTATACAACAAGTGAAATTCAAAGAGTTGCCAGAGTTGCTTTTGAACTTGCAAGAAAAAGAAATAATAAAGTTACTTCGTGTGAAAAATCTAACGTCATGGAAGCAGGTTTGTTATGGAGAGAAGTGGTAGAAGAATTACACAAGAAAGAATTTAAAGATGTAGATCTAAGTCACATGCTGGCGGATAATTGTGCCATGCAATTAGTTAGAAATCCTAAACAATTTGACGTGATTGTAACTGATAATTTATTTGGCGATATGCTTTCAGATGAAGCTGGAATGTTAACGGGTTCTCTTGGGATGTTACCCTCAGCCTCATTAAGTGGCAAAAATAAAGATGGAAAATTTAAATCAATGTATGAACCTTGCCACGGTTCTGCACCTGATATAGCAGGTAAAAATATTGCAAATCCACTTGCATCAATATTAAGTTTTTCTATGGCTCTACGTTATTCATTTAATATGGATAAGGACGCTGACATGCTTGATAATGCAGTTAAAGATGTTCTAAGTGATGGACATCGAACAGCAGATATTATGGAGTCAGGTAAAAATAAAGTTTCAACTTCTCAAATGGGAGATTTGGTAATTACCAAATTAAAATAGATGAAAATTAATATAGCGATAGTAGGAAGCACAGGTAATGTTGGAAGAAAAACTGTTGAAGCTTTAGAGAGAAGAAAATTTCCAGTTAATAATTTATATTTATTATCATCAAAACGAAGCGCTGGCAGTTTTATCAAATTCAGAAATAAAAAAATTAGAGTTGAAAATTTACAAAATTTCGACTTTAAAAAAGCTCATATTACTTTCTTTTGTGCAGGGTCTAAGCTTGCAAAAATTTTAGCTCCTAAAATTGCAAAATATTCAACCGTAATAGAACATTCTAAACATTTTAGAATGTTAAAAGATATTCCTTTGGTAATTCCAGAAGTTAACGAATATGCACTTAAAAATTATAAAAAAAAAAATATTATTTCAAATCCAAATTGTTCTACAACGCAACTGGTTTTAGCTCTCAAGCCTCTTCACGATAAATTTAAAGTAACTCGAGTGGTTACCTCAACTTATCAGTCCGTATCTGGAGCAGGAAAAGCTTCGATGGATGAGCTTATTTCTCAAACAAAAGATTATTTGGCCAAGAAAAAGATCAAGCCTGTAAAATTTACAAAGCAAATAGCATTTAATGTTATTCCCCATATTGATGTTTTTATGAAAGATGGTTCTACAAAAGAAGAATGGAAAATGGAAAATGAAACTAAAAAGATCCTAGATAAAAATATTAAAGTAACAGCAACCTGCGTTCGCGTCCCGGTACTTATTTCGCATTCTGAATCAGTAAATATTGAGCTAAAAAAAAGATTTAATATAAAGCAAATTAGATCTATTTTATCAAAAGCTGCTGGCTGCAAGGTTATTGATGAGCATAAAAATGGGGGCTATGCGACTCCTGCAGAGTGTACTGGTAGTTTTTTAACTTACATTTCTAGAATCAGAAAGGATCCTACAAAAAATGCGATTAATTTATGGATAGTTTC
>VHCC01000004.1 GCA_016882185.1 Candidatus Pelagibacterales bacterium
AAGAATTAACAAATTTATTTAAAAAAAATATTAATAAAGAAAATTTTAATAATATTAAAATTTCTTTAGCAAGTCCTGAAAAGATTAAGTCTTGGTCATTTGGTGAAATTAAAAAACCAGAAACAATAAATTATAGAACGTTCAAACCCGAAAAAGATGGACTATTTTGTTCTAGAATATTTGGACCTGTAAAAGATTATGAATGTTTGTGCGGCAAATACAAGCGTATGAAGTTTAGAGGAATTATCTGTGAAAAATGCGGTGTGGAAGTTACAAAAGCAAATGTAAGACGTGAACGTATGGGTCACGTAGAACTATCTACACCTGTTTCTCACATTTGGTTTTTAAAATCATTACCTAGCAGAATAGCTCTCGCAATGGACATGAAACTTAAAGATCTTGAGAAAGTTTTATATTTTGAAAATTTTATTATTATCGAGCCAGGTCTTACAGAATTTAAAAAAAATCAATTAATTACAGAGGAAGAATTATTAAAAGCCCAAGAAAAATATGGTGAGGATCAATTTTCAGCAGGAATTGGTGCTGAAGCTATAAGAGAAGTTTTAGCTGCAATTGATCTTCCAGTTGAAAGAGAAAGACTAAGAGAAATATTAAAAAATACAACTTCAAAGGTTGCTGAAGAAAGAACTATTAAAAGACTAAAATTAGTTGAAAATTTTATTAACTCTGGAAATAAACCAGAATGGATGATCTTAACTGTCATACCGGTAATTCCTCCTGAACTTAGACCTTTAGTTCCGCTTGATGGAGGAAGGTTTGCAACTTCTGATCTTAATGATTTGTATCGAAGAGTGATTAATAGAAATAATCGATTAAAAAGATTAATGGAATTAAGAGCTCCTGACATTATTGTAAGAAATGAGAAACGAATGTTGCAAGAAGCAGTTGATGCTTTGTTTGATAATGGTCGAAGAGGAAGAGTTATAACAGGAACTGGAAAAAGACCTCTTAAATCTTTAGCAGATATGCTCAAAGGTAAACAGGGACGTTTTAGACAAAACTTATTAGGAAAACGAGTTGATTATTCAGGAAGATCTGTAATTGTTGTAGGACCAGAATTAAAATTACATCAGTGTGGTCTACCAAAAAAAATGGCCTTAGAGTTGTTTAAGCCGTTTATTTATGCAAAATTAGATAAATTAGGATTAGCTACCACAATTAAACAAGCAAAAAAAATTGTAGAAAAAGAAAAATCAGAAGTTTGGGATATTTTAGAAGAAGTTGTTAGAGAGCATCCAGTTCTTTTAAACAGAGCACCAACACTACATAGATTAGGAATCCAGGCTTTTGAACCTTTATTAATTGAAGGTAAAGCAATCCAATTACATCCGCTAGTAACAGCTGCTTTTAATGCAGACTTCGACGGTGACCAAATGGCCGTTCACGTTCCTTTAAGTTTAGAAGCTCAATTAGAAGCTAGAGTATTAATGATGTCGACTAATAATATTTTAAGTCCATCTAATGGAAAACCTATAATTGTTCCATCTCAAGATATGGTTTTAGGAATTTACTACATGTCACAATTTTTTGGAGATCAAGATACTAAGCCAGTTGGTTATTTTTTAAATTTAGATGAAATTGCACAAGCACTTGAAAATAAATCTATAAATGTTCATTCTAAAATTGTCTCTAGATTTGAAACCGTAGATGAAAAGGGAAAGCCTGTTTTTAAAACATATCAAAGCAGTGTTGGTAGATTTTTATTAGCAGATATACTTCCTAAACATCACAAGATCTCTTTTGATTTAATTAATAAATTATTAACAAAAAAACAAATATCAGAACTAATAGATATAATTTTTAGATACTGCGGACAAAAAGAAACTGTAATCTTTTGCGATAAATTAATGGGTATTGGATTTCATAATGCATTTAAAGCAGGAATATCCTTTGGAAAAGATGATTTAGTTATTCCAGAATCTAAAGATAAAATTATAACTGATGCTAAAAAAATGGTTGAGGAATATGAAACTCAATATTCTGAAGGCTTAATTACTAAAGGTGAAAAATATAACAAAGTTGTTGATCAGTGGTCAAAATGTACCGATAAAATTGCAAGTGAGATGATGAAAAATATATCGGCCTCAAAAATTAATAAAGAAGATGGTTCTATAACAACTAACTCAATATTTATGATGGCTGATTCTGGCGCAAGAGGTTCAGCAGCTCAGATGAAGCAGTTAGCAGGTATGAGAGGTCTTATGGCAAAACCGTCAGGTGAAATTATTGAGACGCCAATTATTTCAAATTTTAAAGAGGGCTTAACAGTTCTAGAGTATTTTACATCTACACACGGGGCACGAAAAGGTTTGGCTGACACCGCTTTGAAGACTGCAAATTCTGGATATCTAACAAGAAGACTTTGTGATGTATCACAAGATGTAATTGTAAGACTTAAATTCTGCGGAACTAAAAAACACATTAATATTAGCGAGATAATAGAAGGTGGTAATATAATTGTATCTTTAACAGAAAGATCATTAGGTAGAATTGCTGCTAAAGACATAAAGGCTCCAAATACAGGTGACGTTATTGTAAAAGCCAAACAATTAATTGAGGAAAAACAATGCGAATTAATGGATGCTGCAGGTGTAAAATCAATTGATGTTTATTCACCAATTACCTGTGAAGCAAAAGATGGAATTTGTTCAACTTGTTATGGAAGAGATTTGGCTAGAGGAAGATTGGTATCCATTGGAGAATGTGTTGGAATGATCGCTGCTCAATCAATTGGAGAGCCTGGAACGCAGCTTACTATGAGAACATTCCACGTTGGAGGAACAGCTCAAATTAAACAAGAGTCATCGATTACTGCGCCATCTGAGGGAGTATTAAAAGTTTCTAATCAAAACTTAATTGAAGATTCTAAAAAAGAATTAATAGTCATGGGAAGAAATACTGAAATTATTATTGAAAAAAATGGAACAAATGTTGCAATGTATAAAATTCCATATGGATCTAAACTTTTTGCAAAACCAGATCAGCCAGTTAAAAAAGGTCAAAAAATTTGTGAATGGGATCCATATACCTTGCCAGTTATTTCAGAAACAGATGGTATTGTTAATTTTGTAGATTTGATCGATGGAGCCTCCATTACTGATGCTACGGATGAAGCTACTGGAATTTCTTCCAAAGTTGTTTTGGATTGGAGAGCTCAATCAAAAAATCTTGATCTAAAACCAAGAATTACTTTAAGAGATAGTAAAGGAAAAGTTGTTAAAAAAGCAGATGACAATGAGGCAAGATATTATTTAGTTCCAGAAACTATTTTATCAGTTGAAGATGGTGATAAAGTTAATGCCGGAGATGTATTAGCTAGACTACCTAAAGCAACTTCTAAAACAAAAGACATCACTGGTGGATTGCCAAGAGTTGCTGAATTATTTGAAGCAAGAAAACCAAAAGAAGGAGCAATCATTGCAGAAAATGATGGTAAAATTGAATTTGGAAAAGAAGTTAGAGGAAAACTTAAAATTACAATTAAATCAAAATCAGGAATTGAGTCTTCTTATTTAATTCCAAAAGGAAAACAAGTAAACTTCAATCCAGGTGAGGAAATTAAAAAAGGAGAATATTTATTAGACGGTAGTCCAGCACCGCACGATATTTTAAGGATTTTAGGTGTAGAAGCTCTAGCAAATTATTTTATAGACGAAGTTCAAGAGGTTTACAGATTACAAGGTGTTATAATTAACGACAAACACATAGAAGTTATAGTAAGACAAATGCTTAGAAAAGTTGAAATCAAAGCTTCCGGCGATACATCTTTCTTGGTTGGAGAATTAGTTGATAAAATAGATTTAGATGAATTAAATAAAAAATTAGTTTCTGAAGGAAAGTCTCCTGCAAAAGTTGATCCAGTATTATTAGGTATTACAAAAGCTTCTTTACAAACTAAATCCTTTATTTCTGCAGCCTCTTTCCAAGAAACAACAAGAGTTCTAACTGAGGCGGCGATAAAAGGTAAAATTGATGTGCTTCATGGCTTAAAAGAAAACGTAATCGTTGGAAGACTGATACCTGCTGGAACTGGTGATAGTACATTTAAATACTCTAAAATTGCTCGTGAAAGAGACATGGAGCTTCAAAATAATAAAGCAAAAGCGCCTGAGCAATTAGAGGTTACAAAGTAGTAATAAGCTAAGTTTTTCAATAATAATCGCACGTTTTTTAATACAACTACAATTTGACCTTTGGTTTAATTTAAGTATTATGCCCACACTTTTTAAGGTAGCAAGTAAGGCTCTTGAGCACTTAAACTCCTACCAGATTTTAGGTTTCGACCTTATTTTCTATCCTTAAATTATTTAATTTTAAATTAATTTATGCCAACGATTAATCAACTCGTTAAACGAGGAAGAGTTAAACCAAAAGTAAGGAATAAAGTTCCTGCGCTAGAGGCATCGCCTCAAAAAAGAGGTGTGTGCACTCGGGTTTATACAACGACACCAAAAAAACCAAATTCTGCTTTACGTAAAGTTGCAAGAGTTCGTTTATCCAATGGTTATGAAGTTACAAGTTATATTCCAGGAGAAGGTCATAATTTACAAGAGCACTCTGTTGTTATGATTAGAGGAGGAAGGGTAAAAGATTTACCAGGAGTTCGTTATCATACTATTCGAGGAGTTCTTGATACCCAAGGTGTTACTAAAATGAAACAACAAAGATCTAAATACGGAGCTAAGAGACCTAAATAATTATGTCACGAAGAAGAAAACAAACAAAGAGAGATGTAAGTCCTGATCCAGTGTACAAATCTAAAGTTGTTACAAAATTTATGAATTCATTAATGTATCAAGGAAAAAAAACAGTTGCCGAAAAGATTTTATACAAAACTTTTGAATTAATAAAAACAAAAACTAATGACGACCCGTTAAAAGTTTTTAATGATGCATTAAAGAATGTGAAACCAAATTTAGAAGTTAAATCAAGAAGAGTTGGAGGAGCAACATATCAAGTTCCTGTAGATGTAAGAGCAGATAGAGCACAGGCATTAGCAATTCGTTGGTTAATAGATGCCTCAAGAAAAAGATCAGATAAAAGTATGCAAGAAAAACTAGTTAAAGAATTATTAGATGCTGCATCTAATAAAGGGTCAGCAATCAAAAAAAGAGAAGATACTCACAAAATGGCAGAAGCCAATAAGGCTTTTGCGCATTTTAGATGGTAAATTTATGAGCGAAAAATATCCAATAGATAAATACAGGAATATAGGAATTGCTGCTCATATAGACGCCGGCAAAACTACTACCACAGAAAGAATTTTATATTATACTGGTAAGGCTCATAAAATTGGTGAAGTGCATGATGGCGCAGCAACCATGGATTGGATGGAACAAGAACAAGAAAGAGGAATTACCATTACTTCTGCTGCAACTACTTGTTTTTGGAAAAATCACAGAATTAATATTATTGATACACCTGGACATGTAGATTTTACTATTGAAGTTGAGAGATCATTAAAAGTTTTAGACGGAGCTGTTGCTTGTTTTGATGGAGTTGCGGGTGTTGAACCACAGTCCGAAACAGTATGGAGACAAGCAGATAAGTATAAAGTTCCAAGAATTTGTTTTGTCAATAAATTAGACAGAACTGGAGCCAATTTTTTCATGTGCGTTGACATGATTAAAGAGCGCTTAGGGGCAACACCTATGGTTCTTCAGCTTCCGATTGGCATTGAAAGTACATTTAAAGGTGTTGTTGATCTTGTGGCAATGAAAGGCGTTATTTGGCAAGATGAAAGTTTAGGAGCAAAATTTGATTATATTGAAATACCAACAGATCTTAAAGAACAAGCAGCTAAATATAGAAAAGAACTAGTAGAATTGGCCGTAGAACAAGATGAGAAAGTAATGGAAAATTATCTAAACGGTAAAGATCCATCTGAGGCTGAATTAAAAGCATGCATTAGAAAAGGGACAATTTCTTTTGCTTTTGTTCCAATAGTTTGCGGAGCTGCTTTTAAAAACAAAGGTGTTCAATTAATTTTAGATGCAGTAGTTGATTACTTACCGAGCCCAAAAGACGTCGGTCAAGTTAAAGGAACTAAACCAGACTCAGATGAAGAACTAGTTAGAAAATGTAATGATGCTGAGCCGTTTTCTGCTTTGGCTTTTAAAATAGCAAACGATCCGTTTGTCGGATCATTAACTTTTATTAGAATTTATTCAGGTACTTTATCTACAGGCACAGGGGTACTTAATGCCTCAACAGGTAAGGAAGAAAGAATTGGTCGTATGTTGTTGATGCATGCAAATAATAGAGAGGACATTAAAAGCGCAAGTGCTGGAGATATTGTTGCTTTAGCAGGTCTTAAAAATACAATTACAGGACATACTCTTTGTGACAAAAATAATCCAATTGTATTAGAGTCCATGGATTTTCCTGAACCAGTTATTGAAATTGCAGTTGAGCCTAAAACAAAAAATGACCAAGAAAAAATGGGTGAGGCTCTTAACCGTCTAGCAAAAGAAGACCCTTCATTTAGAGTTTCTTCAGACAATGAGTCTGGTCAAACCATTATTAAAGGAATGGGAGAGTTACACCTTGAAATTATTGTTGATAGAATGAAAAGAGAATTTAAAGTTGAAGCCAATATTGGAGCACCGCAAGTTGCTTATAGAGAAACAATTACTTCATCTTCAAAACTTGAATATACACATAAAAAACAAAGTGGTGGTGCAGGACAATTTGCTAAAGTTAAGTTAGCTGTTGAACCATTAACTCAAGGAGAGGGTAGAATTGTTGAAAATTTAATTAAAGGCGGGGCAATTCCAAGAGAATTTATTCCAGGAGTTGAAAAAGGAATTTTAAGCGTTGCAGACTCTGGGGTATTAGCAGGATTTCCATTATTAGATTATAAAGTTCAAATTTTAGACGGATTGCACCATGAAGTAGACTCAAGTCCTTTAGCTTTTGAATTAGCAGCTAGATATTGTTTTAGAGAGCTATGTTTGCAAGCAAATCCAAAACTTTTAGAACCAATTATGAAAGTAGAAGTAGTAACACCCGAAGACTACATGGGGGATGTCATTGGAGATTTAAATAGTAGAAGAGGTCAAGTTGGATCAACTGATAAAAGAGGCAACGCTGCAGTTATTAATGCAATGGTTCCACTAGCGAATATGTTTGGTTACGTAAATACTTTAAGGTCAATGTCTCAAGGTAGAGCACAATATACAATGCAGTTTGATCATTATGATCGCGTTCCTCAAAATGTTCAGGACGAAGTTACAAAAAAAATGGCTTAAATTATGGATAAACAGAATATTAGAATTAAATTAAGAGCTTATGATCACAAAGTTTTAGATCAATCAACTATTGAGATTGTAAACACAGCGAAAAGAACAGGAGCTCAGGTTAGAGGGCCAATTCTGCTTCCTACACGTAAAGAAATTTTTACAGTCTTAAGATCTCCTCATATCGATAAAAAAAGCAGAGAACAATTTGAAACTAGAACACATAAACGAATGATAGATATTTTAGATCCAACGCCTCAAACAGTTGAAGCTTTAATGAAATTAGATTTAGCTTCGGGTGTGGATGTAGAAATTAAGATTTAAATTATGACTTTAGGTTTAATAGGAAAAAAAATAGGTATGACAAGGAGATTTTATGAAAATGGTCAATCTGTTCCTGTAACTGTTCTTCATGTTGAGCCAGGCAAAGTAGTGGACGTTATAACTAAAGAAAAACGCGGTTATAGCGCTGTGTTAGTGGGCTTTGGGCATATTAAAAATTCAAAAGTAACAAAGCAAATGAAAGGAGTTTTTGCAAAAAAATCTTTAGAACCTAAAAAAATTTTAAAAGAGTTTAGGGTAGAAAAAGACAGTGATTTAAAATTAGGGTCAGATGTTAATTTGAATATTTTTAAAGACATAAATTTTGTTGATATTAGATCAAAAACAATTGGAAGAGGTTTTGCTGGAGTTATGAAAAGACATAATTTTGCAGGATTAAGAGCAACACACGGTGTTTCAGTTTCCCACAGATCTCATGGTTCCACAGGACAAAGACAAGATCCAGGTAGAGTGTTTAAGGGTAAAAAAATGGCAGGTCATATGGGTGACAAATTTAGAACAGTTGAAAGATTAGAGATTATCGAAACAGATTTAGAAAATAACTTATTATTTGTTAAAGGATCAGTTCCAGGTGCAAAAAATACTGTAGTTGAAATCAATAAGGCTGTTAAAGAAAGAAATAAAAGGACTATGAAAGATACTATTCAGGCATTCAAAGATGATCTTGCAGAAGGATTAAAAGAAAAATCAAATAAAAAAGAGAAAAGTGTAGAAACTAATAAAAAAGATACAAAGCCAGCGGTAGCGTCTGCGGCAGAGAAAAAAAAATAATTATATGAAGATACAAGAGTTGGGAATTGATGGAAAAAATGTTGGAAATGTTGAAGTTTCTGACAACGTATTTTCGTTAAAACCTAGAAAAGATATTATAAAAATGGTCGTAGATTGGCAAATAAGTCGTCATTCAAAGAAAACTGGTTACACCAAAACCAGAGGTGAAGTTGCTGGATCTAGAAAAAAAATTGGGCCACAAAAAGGATCTGGAGGTGCGCGACATGGTAACATTACAGCACCAATATTTGTTGGAGGCGGTATTGCGCACGGACCAAAGGCAAAAGGAAAACATAGAGTGAAAAGATTGAATAAAAAAGTTAGAAAATTAGGATTGAAACACGCTTTATCAAGTAAAGTTTTAGATAATAAGATTAATATTTTGTCAGATAAAGATTTTAAAAATTTTAAAACTAAAGATTTTAGTAAATTTTTATCAAAAATAAATTCAAAAAGTGCTTTATTAATTTACGATAAAGAAAATGAAGTTTTACTAAACAATGTTAAAAACATTAAAAATATAAAAAATATCCCAGAAATAGGGACAAATGTTTATGACATTTTGAAATATCAAAATGTTTTATTTACCCATTCTTCAATCAAAAAACTTCAAGAAAGATTATTAAAATGAAAAAAAAAGCTGATAATTTCTCATACGATATAATTCTAGAGCCGGTTGTTACTGAAAAGTCTACAAATTTAAGTTCATTAAATAAGGTAGTTTTTAAAGTTGCGCCTTTTGCAACAAAGACAAACATTAAAAAAAGTATCGAAAAGCTTTTTAAGGTGAAAGTAGTAAAAGTAAATACTATTAATCTTCATCCAAGATTTAAAATGGTCAGAGGCAGAATTGCTAAAAGCTCTGGTTATAAAAAAGCTATTGTTACATTAAAAAAAGGACAATCAATTGATATTACAACTGGAATATAAAAATGACTTTAAAAACATATAAACCTTATACAAAATCCACCCGAGGAACAATTATCTTAGATAGAGCGGGTCTTTGGAAAGGAAAACCAATAAAATCTTTAACATCCGGAATTACTGGATCATATGGAAGAAACAACTTAGGAAGAATTACATCAAGACATCGTTCTGCTGGACATAAAAAAAAATATAGATTTGTAGATTTTAAAAGAAATAAGTTTGATATGTCGGCAACAGTAATTCGTTTTGAATATGATCCTTACAGAACAGCTAATATTATGCTTGTCGAGTACGAAGATAAGACCCAAAGTTATTTAATTGCGCCTCAGGATATTAAAGTTGGGACTAAAATTTATTCTGGAAGAAAAAAAGATATCGAAATTGGAAATTGTATGCCATTAATTGATATTCCTCCCGCAACTGTTGTTCACAATGTTGAAATGAGACCAGGAAATGGAGGGGTTTTAGCAAGATCAGCTGGTTCTTCTGTACAAATTATGAGTCATGATCAAGACTATACAACTTTAAAATTAGCTTCTGGAGAAGTAAGAAAAGTACAAAGCTTATGTAAAGCAACGATCGGCGCTGTATCAAACCCTGATCAAAAAAATATTAAAATTGGAAAAGCAGGACGTAGCAGATGGTTAGGAGTAAGACCACAAACAAGAGGTATAGCAATGAATCCTGTTGATCATCCTCACGGAGGAAGAACAAACGGTGGAAGACATCCTGTTACACCTTGGGGAATTAAAACTAAAGGAAAAAAAACAAGAAAAAACAAAAATACTGACAAATATATTATTTCTCGAAAGAAAAAGAGAGGTATTAACTAATTATGAGCAGAGCTGTTTGGAAAGGTCCATTTGTAGAACTAAGTTTAATGAAAAAAGTGCAAAAGCATAAAGATCAAAATATTAAAAAACCGATTAAAACTTGGTCAAGAAAATCAACAATAATCCCTGAATTTATTGGAATGACTTTTGAAGTGCATAACGGAAAAAAATTTTTTCCTGTAACAATTACTGAGGAGATGATTGGTCATAAATTAGGAGAATTTTCTGCAACAAGACAATTTTTTGGACACACGCCAGCTGATAAAAAAGCCGCTCCAGCAACTGAAAAAAAAGATGACAAAAAATAAAGATTTAAATCAAGTAAAAGCAATTTATAAAAATTTAAGATCGAGTCCTCGTAAAATTAATAATATTTTAAAAAGTATTAGAGGGAAAAGTGCAAATGTGGCAATGAGAGATTTAGAATTTACAGATAAAAGAGCGGCAAATGAAATAAAAAAAACATTAAAGTCTGCAATCGCTAATGCTGAAAATAATAACCAATTAGACATTGATAATTTAATAGTTAAAGAAGCGTATGTTGGTAAAGGAATTACTCTTAAACGTTTTATGCCTAGGGCAAGAGGTAGAGCTGCAGGAATTAAGAAACATTTTTCTAATTTAACTATTATTGTTTCTGAAAATAAAAAAGTAATGGCGGAGGCTAATAAGTAATGGGACAGAAAGTAAATCCAATTAGCTTAAGATTAAGTATAAATAAGAACTGGGATTCAATGTGGTTTGCGAAGAAAAAAGAATATGGTCAATATTTGATAGAAGATTTTAAAATCAGAGAGTACATTAAAAAAAATCTTAAGAATTCTGGTATTTCAAAAATATTCATCGAAAGGCCTACTAAAAAATGTATTGTAACAATTTTTACATCAAGACCAGGTTTTGTAATTGGAAAAAAAGGCTCTGATATAGATAAAATTAAAAATAATCTAAATAAAATTTCCAGTTCTGATGTTTCGGTTAATATCAAAGAGATAAGAAAACCAGAATTAGATGCTTATTTGGTTGCTGAGAATGTAGCTCAGCAATTAGAAAAGAGAATTGCATACAGAAAAGCTATGAAAAGAGCGATGCAATCGACACTAAGATTAGGTGCTAAGGGGATAAAAATAACTGTTGCGGGTAGATTAGCAGGTACAGAGATTGCAAGAACAGAATGGTTACGCGAAGGAAGTATTCCACTTCATACATTAAGAGCTGATGTAGATTATGGAGAAGCTGAAGCCGAAACTACTTATGGAATAATCGGAGTAAAAGTTTGGATTTATAAAGGTATCGTATTTGAAAAAGATAAAAAAAAAAATGAAGATAGTGCAGTTAAAAATTTAAACGAGAAAGAAAATGTTACAGCCAGCTAGAACAAAATACAGAAAAGCTTTTAAAGGGAAAATACATGGTGTTGCAACACGTGGATCAGAATTAAATTTTGGATCATATGGATTAAAAGCAATTGAGCCTAATCGAGTAACTTCAAAGGAAATAGAAGCAGCGAGAGTTGCTTTAACTAGGCATATGAAAAGAGCTGGAAGAGTTTGGCTTAGAATTTTTCCGAACATTCCTGTAACAAAAAAACCGATCGAAGTTAGGATGGGAAAAGGTAAGGGCGGGTTAGAGTATTATGTATTTAGGGTAAAACCAGGTAGAATTATTTTTGAAATTGATGGTGTTGAAGAAATTGTGGCTAAAGAGGCTTTTGAAAGAGCTCAAGCTAAATTATCTATTAAAACAAAAATTGTAAAAAGATTAGGAACACAATAATGAAAACCAAAGAGATTAAAAAGTTAACACAGGACCAGCTATACTCTGAACTGGAAAAATTAAAGAAAGAGCAATTTAATATCCGCTTCAAAAAAAAGAACGGGCAAGTAACAAATACTGCTTCTATTAAAACTAATAGACGTGCTATCGCAACAGTTAAAACTTTTATCAATTTAAACAGAGCAAAATAATGGTTAAAAGAATTTTAAAAGGAAAAGTAGTGAGTGATAAAAGCAACAAGACAGTTGTCGTTGAAGTTAGCAGAAGATTTGTTCATCCAAAATATAAGAAAGTTATGACTACTTATAAAAAATACCACGCTCATGATGAAAAAAATAAATCTAAAATTGGAGATGTAGTATCAATTATAGAAAGTAAACCTATTTCAAAACTGAAACGTTGGACAGTTGTAGGAGGTGACAAATAAATGATCCAAGTACAAACAGAACTTTTTGTTGCAGACAATACAGGAGCTCGAAAAGTAGAGTGTATAAAAGTATTAGGTGGATCTAAAAGAAGATATGCGACTATTGGAGATATAATTGTTGTATCAATTAAAGACGCTATTCCTAAAGGAAAAGTAAAAAAAGGAGACGTTCATAAGGCAGTTATTGTTAGAACAAGAAAAGAAATTAAAAGATTAGATGGTACTTCAATAAAATTTGATGCTAATGCAGCAGTTTTAGTTCAGCCAAATGGTGAGCCAATCGGAACAAGGATTTTCGGACCTGTAACAAGAGAATTAAGAAATAAAAATTTTATGAAAATAATTTCTTTAGCACCAGAGGTATTATGATTAAATTAAAAATTAAAAAAGGGGATAACGTAAAAATTATTACTGGAGATGATAAAGGTAAAACAGGAAATGTTATTAAAGTATTTCCTGAAATTAGAAAAATTTTAGTCAAAGGAGTTAATGAAAAGAAAAAGCATCAAAAGCCAACAAAAGAGAAAAAAGGTGGAATTATTACTATTGAAAGACCAATTGATATATCAAATGTTGTAAAATTGTCTGATGTAAAAGTAGAAAAAAAGATAGAAAATAAATTGCAGCCTAAAAAAGTTGAAAAAAAAATAGAAGAAAAGAAAACTGCAAAAGCAGAAAAAACAAAAACAAAGAGTAAAAAATGAAATTAGTGCCTAGATTAAAAGAAAAATACATAAAAGAAATAGTACCTAGCCTATGTAAGAGTCTTTCTTTTAATAATAAAATGCAAGCGCCTAGATTACTTAAGATTGTTTTAAATATGGGTCTTGGCTTAGATGGAACTGATAGTAAGATCCTAAAAAGTGCAGAGGATGATTTATCTGCTATTGCAGGTCAAAAAGCACAAGTTACAAAATCTAGAAAATCTATATCTAATTTTAAAACTAGAGTAGGTATCCCATTGGGATTAAAAGTTACTCTAAGAAAAAACCAAATGTATTTCTTTTTAGATCGTTTAGTAAATATTGCGTTGCCAAGAATTAAAGATTTTAGAGGATTGAATCCTAATAGCTTCGACAGTGAAGCTAATTATAGTTTTGGGGTTAAAGAGCATATTATTTTTCCTGAAGTAAATTTTGATAAAGTAGACAAAATAAGAGGCCTGGATATTACTATTGTAACGACTGCTAAGACTAAAGAACAAGCAAGAATGTTACTCGATAGTTTTAATTTCCCATTTGCTAAAGTGGGAATTTTTTCCGCAGATAAGAAGAAAGTGAAAAAAGATGCAAATAATGAAAAAGATAAAGGTAAAGAAAAAAATAAGGAGTTAAACTAAATGGCAAAACGAAGTTCTATTGAGAGAAATTTAAAAAGAGTAAAAATGGCTAAAAGATTTGAAAATAAAAGATCGAAGCTCAAAAAAATTATTATGAATAAAACTTTATCTTTGAATGAAAGATTTTTAGCAAGTTTAAAACTTTCAAAAGTTCCAAGAAATTCAGCAAAAAGCAGAGTTAAAAATAGATGTGAAATTACTGGTAGATCACGCGGTTATTATAGAAAATTAAGAATGTCCAGAATTGCACTTAGAAAATTTGCTTCAAGTGGAAAAATTCCAGGCATGACGAAAGCTAGCTGGTAAGGAGGAAATATGAAAATTACAGATCCAATTGGCGATATGATTACAAGAATAAGAAATGGGCAAATGCGTGGTTTAAAAAAAGTTTCAGTACCCGGTTCTAAATTAAGAAAAGCAGTTTTAGATGTTTTGCAAAAAGAAGGATTTATTCAAGAATATACTGTTTCAAAAGACAAAAGTTTTGAAACAATAGAAATTAATTTAAAATATATGTATGGAGACCCCGTTATTAAAGAGATTGAAAGAGTTTCAAGACCAGGAAGAAGAATTTATTCTAGATCTGACAGTATTCAAAAAATTCAAAATGGTTTAGGAATTTCGATTATTTCAACTTCAAAAGGAATTTTTTCTGATAATGAAGCTAGAGAAAAAAAACTTGGTGGGGAGGTCCTTTGTAAGGTTTCATAAAATATATGTCTAAAATTGGAAAAACACCTATTTCACTACCAGCCGGAGTTACTGTTAAAGTTGAGAATAATAAAGTTATTATTCAAGGCGCCAAAAGTAAAAAAGAGCTAATTATTGACCAAAGCGTTTTAAAAGTAACCGTCACTAACAACAAAGTATCCCTAGAACCTGTAGATAAAAAAAATGCAAATAAACTCACTTGGGGGCTACATAGAAGTTTAATTAATAATGGTATTATTGGTGTGTCAAAAGGATTTGAAAAAGATTTAAAGCTTACAGGCGTTGGTTTTAGAGCAACATTACAAGGAAAAAAAATTGTTTTCCAATTAGGATTTAGTCATGACATTCATTACGATATTCCAGAAGGCATTGAAGTAGCAATAGATAAACAAACAGCAATAAAAGTTAAAGGAATTGACAAAGAGTTAGTAGGCAAAGTGTGCGCTGACATTAAATTTTTAAAACCGGTTGAGCCTTACAAAGGAAAAGGAATAACATCATCCGACCAATTTGTTCTAAGAAAAGAGGGTAAAAAGAAATAAACATGGCTAGTGATATAAAAAGACAGAATAGAATTAGAAATAAAATGAAGAAGTACAATCCTACGGGATTGCGACTTACTGTTTTCAGATCTTTAAAAAATATTTATGCTCAAGTTATCGATGATGCTAAAAATCAAACTCTTGTTTCAGCATCCTCAGTTGAAAAAGCTATGGACAAAAAGAAAAAGATAGAATTATCAGTCGAAGTTGGAAAATTAGTGGCAAAAAGAGCTTTAGAAAAAGGAATAAAAGAAGTGTACTTTGACAGGGGAAGATATAAGTACCATGGTCGCATTAAAGTATTAGCAGAATCCGCAAGAAAAGAAGGATTAAAATTTTAATTTATGAACACACAATCAGAACTTAAAGAAAAATTAGTAGCAATAAATCGAATTACTAAAGTTGTAAAAGGTGGAAGAAGATTCGGCTTTGCGGCATTGGTTGTTGTTGGAAATCAAAAAGGTTTGGTTGGTTATGGACATGGCAAAGCAAAACAAGTTCCAGATGCTATTAAAAAAGCTTCAGAAGAAGCCAAAAGTTCATTAGTAAAGATTCCGTTAAGAGAAGGAAGAACAATCCATCATGATACTTATGGTAAAAGTGGATCTGGAAAAGTTCTTCTTAGAAGCGCACCTGCAGGTACTGGAATTATCGCCGGAGGTGCTATTAGAGCAATTTGCGAAATGCTAGGTATGCAAGATATTGTTGCAAAATCAATTGGATCATCAAATCCTTACAATGTTGTTAGAGCATGTATGTTTGCATTGTCTAAACAAAGATCTCCTAAAGATATTTCTATTCTGCGAGGAAAAAAAATTAGCGAAGTAGTGGCAAGAAGATAAAATATGAAATTAAATACATTAAACGTATCTCTTTATAAAAAAGGAAAAAGATATGGTAGAGGAATAGGTTCTGGAAAAGGTAAGACTGCAGGTCGAGGTGTTAAAGGACAAAAAGCAAGATCTGGTGTATCGATTAAGAGTTTTGAAGGGGGTCAAATGCCTCTTTATAGAAGACTTCCTAAAAGAGGTTTTAATGCAATTATAAAGAAACATTCTTATGATCAGATGATTATAAATTTAAATGATATTCAACATTTAATAGAAAAAAAAAAGCTAGATATAGCATCTAAAGTTACATTAGATAGTCTTAGAAAAGTTAAAAATATTAAAAATAATTTTAAAAAATTAAAAATTTTAGGAAATGGTGAAATTAAATCAAAAATACAAATAGAGGCACATCAAATCAGCGCATCCGCTAAAAATAAGATTGAAAAAGCAGGCGGTAGCGTTAATTTATTGAAACAAGCAGAGGCTAAATAGTTTTTTTTATGTCTAGTTCTTTTGCGTCAGTTGACACATTAAAGTCGAATTCATCATTAGACGATCTTAAAAAAAGGATTTTTTATACTTTATTTATTCTAATTATTTATAGATTTTGTACCTATGTTCCTCTGCCAGGTATAGATGCACAAGCTTTAAAGGGTCTAATATCTGATAATCAAAGGTCGCTTCTCGGTATGTTCAATCTATTTGCTGGAGGAGCTGTATCGAGAATGGCAATTTTTGCTTTAGGTATTATGCCATACATTTCTTCATCAATTATCATTCAATTATTAACTGGAGTTACAGATTATTTTAAAAATCTTAAAAACTCTGGAGAAATAGGTAGAAGAAAGATTACTCAATACACTAGATATGGAACAGTTCTTTTAGCCTTAGTTCAGGGATATGGAGTTGCAGTTAGTTTAGAAAATTCACAAGGAATTGTTTTAGAAGCAGGTTTTTACTTTAAATTAGTTACAACAATTACTTTGCTAACAGGGACAATGTTTTTAATGTGGCTTGGAGAACAAATTACTGCACGAGGCATAGGTAATGGCATTTCATTAATTATTTTTGCAGGTATTGTTGCAGAAATTCCAGGCGCATTAGCTTCTACTTTTGAATTAGGTAGAACAGGAGCAATTTCTGCCGGAGTATTATTAGTAATTATAGCAATTTTAATTGGAGCTATATATTTTATAGTTTTTGTAGAACGTGCTCAAAGAAAAATTTTAATTAATTATCCTAAAAGACAAATAGGAAATAAATTATATGGGGGAGATGCTTCTCATCTTCCACTGAAAGTTAATACCGCAGGTGTAATTCCAGCAATTTTTGCATCTGCTCTTTTGATTTTGCCGATTACAATTTCTAACTTTGCATCATCTTCAAATGAAATTGTTGTTGGGATTACATCTATGCTTGGGCAAGGAAAACCCCTGTATATGATAATATATGCAGCTGGAATAATATTTTTTTCTTTTTTTTATACTTCAATAATTTTTAATCCAAAAGAAACAGCAGAAAATTTAAGAAAATATGGAGGTTTTGTTCCAGGAATTAGACCCGGTGAACAGACTGAACAATTTATAGATCAATTACTATTTAAATTAACTGCAATCGGCTCTTTATACTTGGTACTAATATGTTTGTTACCAGAATTTATAATTGCTAATTATCCAATACCATTTTATTTAGGAGGAACATCACTTCTTATAGTAGCAGTTGTTGCAATGGATACAGTTGCTCAAGTACAAACAAGATTAATGAGTCAACAATACGAAAGTTTAATTAAAAAAACAAAATTTAATCGTTAATGAATCTTGTTATTTTTGGGCCACCTGGAGCAGGAAAAGGAACGCAATCAGCAAAACTAGTTAAAGAATTTAATTTATTTCAATTATCAACGGGTGATTTACTTAGAGATGAAGTTAGTAAAAAAACTGATTTTGGAAATAAAATTGAAGAAATTATGAAATCTGGCGGTTTAGTTTCTGATGAAATTATTAATAACTTAATCGAAAATAAAATTTCAAATTCTCAGTATAAGAATAGAATTATTTTTGATGGATTTCCAAGAAATCTTGAACAGGCTAGAAGTTTAGACAGTTTATTAAAAAAATATAATCAACAAATGAGTTTGGCTCTTAATTTAAAAGTAGATAACCAAATTTTAATTAAAAGAATTACTGGAAGAGTCACTTGTTCAATATGCAATAAAACATTTAATACTTTTTTTGACCCGCCAAAAAAATGTGATCTTAAAAATTGTGATCAAAAAAATCTTATTACTAGATCGGATGATAATGAAGAAACAATTGCAAAAAGATTAAAAACTTATGATGAAAAAACTTTTCCAGTCCTAGACTACTACTTAAAGAAAGGAATAATGAAAAATATAGACGGTATGCAAGAAATTAATGCAATTAGTGATCAATTATTCACGTTAATCCGTGCCATACGTGGTTGACTTTGATAGCTTGATTCATATAATCGCATTTTTTCAAAATTAATTTTTTAATTTATGGCTCGTATAGCTGGGGTGAATATTCCTCAAAATAAAGTTGTCAAAACTGCTCTTACTTATATTCACGGTATTGGAGATAAAACTGCAAATGATATTTGCACAGAGTTAAAAATTGATAAAAATAAAAGAACAAATGCTTTAACAGATGATGAGGTTTTAAAAATTAGAGAATTTATTGATAGCAAATACTCCGTTGAAGGGGATCTTAGAAGAAATGTGTCATTAGATATTAAAAGATTAAAAGATCTTGGAACCTACAGAGGATCAAGACATAGAAAAAGACTTCCCGTTAGAGGACAGAGAACACATTCCAACGCAAGAACAAGAAAAGGTAAAGCTATCGCAATTGCAGGAAAAAAATTAACTAGTATGAAATAATTTAATGGCTGAAGATAAAAATATTAAAGACAAAAAACCAAAAACTGATACTGCTGCTGCACCGGCAAAAGATGCTAAACAAGAAGCTGGTGGGATTAAAAAAAAATTAAAAGTTAAGAAAAAAGAAAAGAAAAATGTCATAAACGGAAATGTTTATGTAAATGCAACTTTTAATAACACAATCGTAACGATTACAGATAAGCAGGGCAATGTAATTTCATGGTCATCTGCTGGATCTAAAGGTTTTAAAGGATCCAGAAAATCTACACCATACGCAGCTCAAGTAGCGGCAGACGATGCTGCTGGTAAAGCCTTAGAGCATGGTTTAAAAAATATTACAGTTGAGGTTAAAGGACCTGGTTCAGGGCGTGAAACTGCTCTTAGAGCGTTACAAGCAAGAGGTTTTAAAATTACCTCTATTAAGGATATGAGTCCGATGCCACATAATGGTTGTAGGCCTCCAAAGAAAAGACGAGTTTAATAATAACTAAATAGGAGAAGTAACTTGATAGATAAAAATTGGAAAGAACTCATTAAACCATCTAAATTAAATATTACTCAAAGTGATGATAAAAAACATGCTAAAATTATCGCTGAACCTTTAGAAAAAGGGTACGCTTTAACCCTAGGAAATGCATTAAGAAGAGTTTTGTTATCTTCAGTTCAAGGTACTGCTGTAACAGCTATTCAAATTGATGGAGTACTACATGAATTCTCCTCAATCGACGGTGTTAGAGAAGATGTCACTGATATTGTTCTTAATGTTAAAGCTTTAGCTTTGAATTTAAAAACTTCAGGACCAAAAAAATTAATTTTAGATGCGAAAGGCCCTGGTGAGATTAAAGCAAAAATGATTACTTCAAATCCTGACATTGAAATATTAAACCCAGATTTAGTAATTTGTAACTTAGATGAAAAAACTAAATTTCATATGGAATTAACAGTTAATACTGGAAAAGGTTACGTTCCTGCAGATAGAAATAAAGCTAGCAATTCTCCATTAGGATTAATAGCAATAGATGCTGTTTTTAGCCCAGTTAAGAGAGTTTCTTACAATGTATCCAACGCGAGAGAAGGACTAACCTTGGATTATGATAAATTAACAATGGAAGTTGAAACAAATGGTTCAGTAACAGCTGAGGATGCAGTTGCGTTTGCAGCAAGAATTTTACAAGATCAATTAGCTATGTTTGTTAACTTTGATGAACCAGTTGCAACAATTCAAGAGAAAAAAACTTCTGAACCTGAGTTTAACAGAAACTTGCTTAGAAGAGTTGATGAATTAGAACTATCCGTAAGATCAATGAATTGTCTTAAAAATGATAATATTATTTACATTGGAGATTTAGTTCAAAAGAGTGAAAGTGAAATGCTAAGAACTCCTAATTTTGGTAGAAAATCATTGAATGAAATTAAAGAAGTTCTTACAACAATGTCTTTATATCTTGGTATGGAAGTTCCAAATTGGCCACCAGAAAATATTGCTGAACTTTCTAAAAAATTAGAAGATAACTATTAATTATAATGAGACACAAAATTGCTCATAGAAAGTTAAACAGAACTTCAGAACACCGTAAAGCTTTGTTTAAAAATATGCTTAATTCTTTGATTAAGCACGAACAAATTAAAACAACTTTACCAAAAGCAAAAGAGTTAAAGCCATTAATTGATAAAGTTATTACCATTGGTAAAAAGAAAGATTTATCAGCTAGAAGATCTTTAATTTCAAAGTTGCAAGATGAAGATTCAGCTGAAAAATTAATTACAGTTTTGTCTAAGAGATATGAAAATAGAAAAGGTGGCTATTCTAGAATTGTTAGAACAAGAAATCGTTTTGGTGACAATTCAACAATGGCATATATCGAATTAGTAGATAAAGATTTTAATGCAAAAGGACAAGATTCAGGTCCAGTTCAAAAAAAACCTGAGCAACCAAAGGAAGAAGCTCAACAGTTAAGCAAGTAAACAATTAATGAAGTCTTATTTATTAATTGCTTTATTTGGTGCCTTTGGAACTTTAGCAAGATATTCAGTTATACAAATTACTCCAAAAATTTTTCAAACTATCTTTCCAATTGGAACTCTTACAGTCAATTTATTAGGTTGTTTTTTAATTGGTTTAGTTTCCGGAATATTAGATACAAAGTTTTTAACAATTGATGAGAATTTTAAAAATTATATTACTATTGGATTTTTAGGAGGCTTCACAACATTTTCATCTTTTTCTCAAGACTTTTTTAATCTTATTAATAGCTCGAATTATTTATTTGCTTTTAGTTATATTTTTATTTCAGTTTTTTTTGGATTAATGATGTTTTATTTAGGAGATAAGTTTATTCATATCATTTCATAATGGAGCCGAAGCATATTTTTAAAATTGAAGAAGATTTTGAGAATATTCGTTTCGATAAATGGTTTAAAAAAAAAGTAAAGGCTTTACCTCAGTCACTAATTGAAAGAACGTTAAGAAAAGGCAAAATTCTAGTTAACGGTAAAAAAGTTAAAAGTTCATATAAAATACAAATAAATGATGAAATTAAAGTGTTTGTGGACATCGATAATGATGAAAAGATAATAAAAAAAAAATTTTCATATTTACCTTCAAAGAAAGATTACGAATTAATTAAAAATAATATTTTATTTGAGAATGAGTACTATTTAGTTTTAAACAAGCCTTATAACTTAGCTGTTCAATCAGGAACTAAAACAGGAAAAAATATTTTTGATATATTAAAGAATTATTCAGAGACGGAATATCCGACTCCTTATTTAGTTCATAGATTAGACGCTGAAACTACTGGAATTCTAATTATAAGCAAAACACATAAAAGCGCTAAATTTTTTTCAGATTTATTTAAAAATCAGACTATAAAAAAAAGTTATTTAGCTGTAGTCGAGGGTGTTTTAAATGATAAAATTGGTACATTAAGAAATGAACTTAGTTATGTTGAAAATAATAAAGAAAAAATATATTTATCAATTACCAATTATAAAGTTGTTTCGGAATCAAACGACTACTCATTAATATTATTAAATCCTGATACAGGTAGAAAACATCAGTTGAGAAGGCAGTTGAGTTTCATAAAACATCCTATTTTGGGAGAAAAAAAATATACAAATAAAGGCTTAAATAAATCTAAAGAGCTTCATTTAATGCTTCATGCTTATAAAGTTGAGTTTTTAATAAATAGTAAAAAAATAATACATAATGCAGAGCTTCCATTATATTTTAAAAGTTTCTGTAAGGAAAAAGGATTATTTCACGATTTAAATAATTTATAAAAATTTTCTTTTATAGAGCTATTAATTCTTTCATCATTTGGAACTGTGCATAAATCTGAAATATTAATAATTCCTTTATTTGATATTCCGCAGGGTATTATTCCTCGATAGTCCGATTTGTTAACATTAATATTTACAGAGAAGCCATGATAGGCAATCCATTTCTTAACTTTGATACCGATTGCAGCAATTTTATTTTCTTCATTATTTTTTTTAACCCAAATGCCAATATTATTGGGATCAGCATATGATGAGATATTAAAATCATTAAGAATTGCAATAATCCATTTTTCTACATTACGTACAAATTTTTTAATTTCTCTTTCACGTTTGTTAAGATTAATAACAAAATAAACAATTTTTTGTCCGGGTCCATGATATGTAAATTTTCCACCGCGATTTGTTTCGACTACTGGAAATAAGTTCGGTATTAACAAATCTTTATCAGTTGCGCTTATACCTTTGGTATAAACGGAATCGTGTTCTAATATCCAGATAAGTTCATCATCTAAATTAGCATGAACCTTTTCTACTCTTTTTTCTAAAAAATCTAAGGCTTCTTTATAAGCAACAGACTTTTGTGATATCTTAATTTGCATTAAAAATTATCAATTAACCTCACACTATTTAAATAATAAGCAATAAATACTCTCGTGTTTATTGTTGATTTATTAGTTTTTTTCAATTTTTTTAAATCAAAGGCAGTTAAATAATCTATTTTTTTAACACCAAATTCTTTGATTTTTTTTAAGAATAATGAATTATCTTTGGATTTAATAATTTTGTTTTTATTGTTTTTTAGAAAATTAATTATTTTCCCGGCAGTATTCAATGATTTTTGATTTAAAAGTTTATTCCTAGAAGATAAAGCAATACCGTTCTTAGCTCTAATTGTATCACAAGGGACAACTATTATTTTAGAGTTAATACTTTTTAAATATTCTTTAATAATAATTAACTGTTGATAATCCTTCTTTCCAAGGAATAGGTAGTTTGTTTTTACATGTTTAAGTAATCTTTTTACAACTTCTATAACCCCTTCAAAATGTCCTGGTCTAAATGTCCCTTCCATATATTTTTTGAAAAAATGAATTTTATTTTTAATAATAATTTTTTTTTCTGGATAAATTTCTTTTTTTTGAGGCAAATACACAACGTCTACTTTATTTTTTTTGCAAATTTTTAAGTCAGTTGAGATAGTTTTGGGATATTTTATAAAGTCTTTTTTATTATTAAACTGAAGTGGATTTACAAATATACTTACTATAGTTAATAATTTTTTCTTTTTAGATTTTTTTATTAACGAAACGTGACCTTTGTGCAAGCATCCCATCGTTGGGATAAAGCCAATTTTTTTTTTATTTTGTAACTCGAAAGCTATTTTATTTGCTGTTTTAATTATTTTCATTTAAGAAATTAGATATAATATTTAATGATAAAAGAAGCGATAATACCATTAGCTGGTTTAGGCACAAGACTTCTACCATTTAGCAAAATACTT
>VHCC01000005.1 GCA_016882185.1 Candidatus Pelagibacterales bacterium
AATAATTATTTTATGTTACATGGAAGACAACCGTTTATTGAAAATAAAGAATTACAGCGAGAACTTATGCGGCAGCGTGGAGTTTTTTATAATTGAAAAAATTATTATTAATTTTCTTTTTACTTTTTTTTAACCATCATACCAATGCCAAAGAAAAGTATGCTTACTTCGCTGGTGGCTGTTTTTGGTGTATGGAGCCAGCCTTTGATAGGCTCACAGGGGTAATAAATGTTGTTTCAGGCTACAGCGGAGGTCATGTTCAAAATCCAACATATCAGCAAGTTGTTGCGGGCAAAACTGGCCATATAGAAACTGTAAAAATTACTTATAATAGTGAAATAATTAGTTATCTAGATCTTTTAAAAATTTTTTGGGTAAATATTGATCCATATGACGGAACAGGACAATTTTGCGATCGAGGCAAGTCATATGCTTCAGCAATATTTTATTTAAACAAAGAAGAGAAAGATTTAATTGACCGATCTATTTTGGAAGTTAAATCTTTAAAGTCTAGTAGAGTTAAAACTGTTTTTGCAGAGTTTAAAAATTTTTACCCAGCAGAGGAATATCATCAAAAATATTACCAAAAAAATCCATCGCGATATTTTTCATATGTTAGAGCTTGTGGTAGAATAGAAAGATTAAAAGAAATTTGGAATTAGTTATAGTACTTTCCAAATTCCTGAAGCGGAAGCTATAATATTTTTAGATTTCAACAAATCAGCTTTTACAAATACTAATGATCTTGTTTTTTTTATTATTAATACATTTCCAGTTAAAATATCTTTATATTTTGAGATACCTATAAATTTAACATCTAGAGAAATTGTTACGCATCTCTTATTTTTTTCAATTACATCGTGTGCCGCGGAACCCATTCCGCTGTCTAAAATAGCACAAAGATATCCACCATGGCTTACTCCAGAGGAATTAAGATTAAAATTTTGAACTTTTGTCGTAAATATATATTTATTTTTTTTAATTTTTTTAAAATTAATTCCCCCAATATATTTTATAAAACCGTTTCTACTCACTTTTAAAGAAGATTTCATTTTTTATTTTTTTCTTCAGCTACAAATTTTAATACAGTACCGTTATTACAATATCTTTTTTTTGTAGGTTCTGGGCCATCATTAAATAAATGACCGTGATGTCCGCCACATTTTGCGCAATGATATTCTGTCCTCGGATAAATTAACTTATAGTCAGTGCTTGTTTCAAAAACATTTTGATAGGAGTCAAAAAAAGAAGGCCAGCCAGTTCCGCTATCAAATTTCATTTCTGAGCTAAATAATTTTGTATCGCAACCTTTGCAATAATAATTACCTTCTCTGTTTTCATTGTATAGTTTATTCGTAAATGCTCGTTCTGTTCCTTCCTCACGTAAAATTCTGTACTCATTCTCTGATAAGATTTTTTGCCATTCTAAGCTAGATTTTCTAATTTTTTCTTTTGTCATTGCTTTAAAATAATAAATAAAATATTTTTATTAAAATACATCTTAAGGTTGTATGTTTTTTATGATGTTGCGTTATTATATGTTTTATAATCTAATAGTTTTAATAAACAAATTTTATAAAGGATCAGCTATGTTTAAAAAAATATTAAGTTTGATTGCTGTTTTATTATTGTCTGCTAGCTCGGCTAACGCACAGTCAGCAACATTTATAAACATTCTTACCGGTGGGACATCAGGCGTTTATTATCCATTAGGTGTAAGTTTGCAAAAAATCTACGGGGATAAAATTAAAGGATCAAAAACTCAAGTGCAGGCTACCAAAGCTTCTGTAGAAAATCTTAATCTTCTTCAGGAAGGAAAAGGGGAAATTGCTTTTGTACTTGGTGATTCCTTAAAATTTGCATGGGAAGGTAACGAAGATGCAGGGTTTAAAGGTAAATTGGATAAGTTAAGAGGCATTGCCGCAATTTATCCAAACTACGTTCAAATCGTCGCGTCTAAGGGCTCAAATATCAAAACACTTTCTGATCTAAAAGGAAAAGGACTATCAGTTGGAGCGCCAAAGTCAGGAACAGAGCTTAATGCAAGAGCAATTTTATCTGCAGCTGGAATGAGCTATAAAGATCTTGGTAAGACAGAATATTTACCATTCGCAGAATCTGTTGAGCTGATTAAAAACAGACAACTTGACGCAACTCTTCAATCAGCTGGTCTTGGAGTAGCTTCTCTTAAAGATCTAGCAAACTCTGTTGATGTAACAGTAGTTTCGGTATCTCCAGATGTGATTAAGAAGATAGGATCTCCATATGTATCTGCAGTAATTCCCGCAAATACTTATAAAGGTCAAACAGCAGATGTTAATACTGCTGCAATTGGTAATTTCCTTGTGACTCACAAAGATGTACCCATTGATACAGTTTATCAAATGACTAAATTAGTATTTGAAAGTTTACCAGATTTAGTTGCTGCTCATGCCGCTGCTAAAGATATCGATATAAAAAAGGCAACAACTGGGATGCCTCTACCTTTACACCCAGGAGCAGAAAAATACTTTAAAGAAAAAGGCATTATTAAATAAACTAAAATTTTATTTTTAGTTTATGGAAAATAAAATTAACTCGACTGAGTCAAAAACACCAGTCGAGTTAATAGATCCATTAATCGAAAGCTTCCCATCAAGTATAGAAGGTAAGATACTATTTTATATAGCAATCGCATTCTCTAGTTTTCAGGTTTTAACTGCAGCCCATATAATTGATGTTCCAAGTCAGGTTCTTAGAGCAACTCATGTTGGTTTTTTAGGACTGCTTAGTTTTCCTCTTGTTTTAGCAATTAAAAAAAAGACTTTACCTATAAAAATAGTTGGTTGGTGTGTAGCCCTAATAAGTATTGCAATCGCCACTTACCAGTTCGTTGAATATAAACCTTTAATATTGAGAGCTGGGGATCCGTTAACGCGTGATACTGTTTTTGGAGTTTTAGCTCTTGTAGTGGTTTTTGGTGCGTCCTGGGTGGTAATGGGAGCAGCACTTCCAATTATATCAAGTGTATTTTTACTTTATTGTTTATTTGGAAATTATCTCACTGGGATTTTTCAACATCGAGGATATGATTTTAGTAGAGTAATTGAACACATGACTTATGGAACAGAAGGTATTTACGGTGTTCCAACATATGTCTCTGCAACTTTTATTTTTTTATTTATTTTGTTTGGATCATTTCTTGAGAGAGCAGGAATGATTAAATTATTTACTGATGTTTCTCTTGGATTTGTCGGTCATACAAAAGGGGGCGCTGCAAAAGTTTCAGTTGTTTCTTCTGGGCTGATGGGAACTATATCAGGTTCAGGCGTTGCAAATGTTGTGACCACTGGTCAATTTACAATTCCATTGATGAAAAAATTTGGATATAGGCCGGCATTTGCAGGAGGAGTTGAAGCAACTTCTTCAATGGGAGGTCAGATCATGCCTCCAGTTATGGGTGCGGTTGCATTCATTATGGCCGAAACTCTTGGTATTGAATATTATGAAGTTGTAAAGGCAGCCATAATCCCAGCCTTATTTTATTACTTTTCAGCTTTTTGGATGGTGCACTTAGAGGCATCTAAAAGAAATTTAGTGGGACTTCCTAAAAGTGAACTTCCATCTCCAATTAAAGCTATAAAAGAAAAGTGGTTTTTAATTTTACCACTTGCTGTTTTAGTTTACTTATTGTTTGCAGGTTATACCCCACTTTACTCGGGGAGTATTGGTTTAATTCTAACTGCCTTTTTAATTTTAGGCAGTTCCATAACTCTAGGTTTTTCATCTAAAGTTATTCGAATTATTTTTTGGATTATTTTAGGTTTTGTTGCATCTCTTTTTTTTAAACTAGGAGCAAATGTAATTAAAATAACTTTGATTACTTTAATTCTTTGGAATTTTTTTTCAAAAGGTGGAAGAGAAACATTATTAATTTGCAGAGATGCACTAGCCGAAGGTGCAAAGACAGCACTCCCAGTTGGAGTGGCATGTGCAGTAGTTGGAATTATTATTGGAACTTTAACACTTACCGGAATAGCAAGCTCGATTGCAGGTTTAATAATTGATGTTGGAAAATACAGTATATTTTTATCTTTAGTTCTTACAATGGTGATTAGTCTTATTTTAGGAATGGGAATTCCAACTATTCCAAATTATATTATCACCTCAGCTGTAGCAGCCCCTGCATTATTAAAATTAGGAGTTCCTTTGTTAGTAAGTCATATGTTCGTGTTTTACTTTGGAATAATGGCGGACTTAACGCCACCCGTTGCTCTTGCTTGTTTTGCTGCAGCTCCAATAGCAAAGGAAAGTGGATTAAAAATTTCTTTTGAAGCAATAAAAATAGCTATGGCAGGATTTGTAATACCTTATATGGCCGTTTATTCTCCAGAGTTAATGCTTCAAGGCTATCAAGGAAAAGAATTATTTAGCTACATTTTTTCTGTAATTTATATTTGTATAAAAGTTGGCTTTGCAATTTTATTCTGGGGCATTGCAGTTATTGGCTATTTAAATGGAAATTTAAATATTCTTGAGAGAATTATAGCAGTATTAATACCTGCATTTTTATTGCTTGCTATACCTTTAACTGATGAGATTGGTTTTGCAATTATTGCTATATTTTTTATATATCGTTGGATAAATAAAAGAAAATCAAAGAGTATTTAACTTGTGTCACTTTGCGTAGTATCAGGACTTAAAACAGTTGTTCACACAGTTTCTTTTTTTACACTCTCTTGGTCTCATTCAGTTGAGAAAACAGAGTGGCAGGAACTTTGGAAAATTGAAAAAGATAAATTAGTTTTAAAAGAGGCAAGAATTAAAGGTTCCGGGGCTGGTATGGAGCCTCCAGAAAAATCAAAACTAATTGAGGGTTGGTGGGTTTATAAACCAAAAGTAAGTCCTAAAAATGAGTTGATCTTAGCAAACTCAGAGATCAACATTAAGAATTGGAATATATGTTATGGCGGCAAATGCCAAGAGCTGCCAAAAAATAAAAATAAACCATTGAAGTTACATGTTTGTGATAGTAAATAAAATGCGAATTTATTTATGAGTAAAGTTAATTCTTTTAAATCGAAAAAAAAAATAGAGATTGACGGAAAAAATTATACCATTTACAGTTTAGCCGAAGCTGAAAAAAATGGTCTTAAAGATATAAGCAAACTTCCAAAATCTCTTAAAGTTTTATTAGAAAATTTACTTCGCTATGAAGATAACAGCACAGTAGATAAGACACAAATTAATGCTATTCAAAATTGGTTAAATACCAAAACATCAGATACTGAAATTGCATATCGACCAGCTCGAGTTTTAATGCAAGACTATACAGGAATTCCAGCCGTTGCAGATCTAGCGGCAATGCGTGATGCGGTAAAGGCAAAGAATAAAGATCCAAAAAAAATTAATCCATTATCACAAGTAGACTTAGTAATAGACCATTCAGTGATGGTTGATAATTATGCAAACAAAGATTCATTTGATTTAAATGTTGAAAAAGAATTTTCAAGAAATGGGGAAAGATATTCTTTTTTAAAATGGGGACAGCAAGCATTTGATAATTTTAAAGTGGTACCGCCAGGCACAGGAATTTGTCATCAAGTTAATTTAGAATATTTATCAAAAGTAGTTTGGTCATCTGAAATGAATGGAGAATTGACTGCTTATCCAGATACTTTAGTGGGCACTGATAGTCACACAACAATGGTCAATGGTCTCTCTGTTTTAGGTTGGGGAGTTGGAGGAATTGAAGCTGAGGCTGTAATGTTGGGACAGCCTATTTCTATGTTAATTCCTGAGGTTATTGGATTTGAAGTTAAAGGAAAATTACCAGAAGGCACAACTGCAACAGATTTAGTTTTAACAGTTACACAAATGTTAAGAAAAAAAGGCGTAGTCGGAAAATTTGTCGAGTTTTATGGCGAGGGTTTAAAAAATTTATCTTTAGCAGATAGAGCAACTATAGCAAACATGGCTCCAGAATATGGTGCGACTTGTGGATTTTTTCCAATTGATGAGGAGACATTAAAATATTTAGAATTTACTGGAAGAGATAAAGATTTAATTAAACTTATAGAAGTTTATGCAAAAGAGCAGGGACTATGGACTAGTTCTGGCATGGTATTTACTGATACTTTAAGCCTAGATGTGAGCACAGTGGCCCCAACAATTGCAGGACCAAAACGCCCACAGGATAAAGTGTTATTAACAGATGCTGCAAAAGATTTTGATAAAAATTTTAAAGAAACTATAAAAAGAACAGCTTTAAAAGAATATCCAGTTGAAAATGCAAATTATAAATTAAAAGATGGAAATATTGTCATTGCCGCAATCACATCATGCACAAATACTTCTAACCCTAGCGTTTTAATTGCTGCAGGACTTCTTGCAAAAAAAGCAATTGAAAAAGGATTGTCTTCTAAGCCTTGGGTTAAAACCTCACTTGCGCCAGGTTCAAAAGTAGTTACAGATTATTTAGAAAAAGCTGGACTTGATACTTATCTAAATCAATTAGGTTTTAATTTAGTTGGCTATGGCTGTACGACTTGTATTGGAAATTCTGGACCATTGAATGATAATATTAGCAATTCAATTACAAAAGGTGAATTATATGTTGCCTCAGTCCTATCAGGAAATAGAAATTTTGAAGGAAGAGTCCATCCCCAAGTAAAAGCGAATTATTTAGCATCACCTCCTTTAGTTGTAGCTTATGCTATTGCAGGTTCGTTGATGGTTGATCTTTATAAGGATGCACTTGGCAAAGATAAAAATGGTAAAGATGTATTTTTAAAAGATATTTGGCCTTCAAATAAAGAAATTGCAGATACAATCTTAACTTCAATCACAGCGCAGATGTATAGATCGAGGTATGATAATGTTTCAGAAGGACCAGCTAGTTGGCAGAAAATTAAAACAGTTGCAAGTAGTATTTATGATTGGGATCAAAAATCTACCTATGTTAAACGACCTCCATTTTTTGAAAATTTACCTGACAAACCGGAGGGATTTAAAGCAATTAAGAACGCAAGGCCTCTTTTAATTTTAGCAGACTCAATAACAACGGATCATATTTCTCCAGCAGGATCTATTCAAAAATCTGGACCCACAGGAGATTATTTTATGGAGCATCAAGTACTTCAAAAAGATTTTAATTCCTATGGAGCAAGAAGAGGAAATCATGAAGTAATGATGAGAGGAACTTTTGCTAACATCAGAATTAAAAATGAAATGGCACCTGGGACAGAAGGAGGAGTGACCATGCTTTATCCTGATAAAAAAGTAATGTCAGTATTTGATGCTTCTATGGAATATCAAAAAAAAAGAGTAGACCTTGTTATAATTGCAGGTAAAGAATATGGAACAGGATCATCTCGTGACTGGGCTGCAAAGGGTACTAAACTTTTAGGGGTTAAAGCAGTGATTGCTGAAAGCTTTGAAAGAATTCATAGATCTAATTTAGTTGGTATGGGAATTTTACCTCTTCAATTTAAAGAGGGATATTCGAGAAAGACCTTAAATTTAAAAGGATCTGAAATTATAAATATTCTAAATGTTGAAAAAGGCTTAAAACCAAGAGAAGAAGTAACAGTTGAGTTCTTATTTGAAGACGGAAGTTCTAAAAAAATTAATGTTCTTTCTAGAATCGATACTGATAATGAAACTGAATACTACAAACATGGAGGTATTCTTCAGTACGTTTTAAGAAATATGGCTTAAATTTTTAAATTATATCTTTTCGATATTTGCAATCTTTCTTTTTATTTTTTCTATATATAGTGCAAATTGTTGCTCCGCAGCTTCTAATGTTACAAGTTGGAAGAAAATTTCTTTATTTGAATTTTGTTGTATTAAGTCATCATAATCAGAAGAAATAATTGAACCAACTTTTGGGTATCCACCTGTTGTTGGATGATCAGATAGAAGTATAATTGGATTTCCATCTCCTGGAACTTGAATTGCTCCTTTTATAATACCTTCGGAAGGAATATTGGAATTAACTAAGTTTTCTAAACTTTTTCCCAAAACTCTCATTCCCATTCTGTCAGTTTGTTTAGTGATTAAATAGGGTGTTGAAAAAAATTCTTTTTTAGAAGCCGTACTAAAATAATGAAATTGTGGACCAGGAAGCACGCTAAATATTTTTTTTTCTTCAAATTTAATATTTCTTATTATTTTATTTTCTTTAGTGGAGGAGTTTTTAAGAATTAAGATTTTATCTTTTAATTCAATTTTTTTTCCATGGTTAGGACCAATAAATGCCCGAGGCTGAGATGAAACGGATCCACAAAATTTATCTAATTTAAAACCTCCTTCAATACTTAAATACCCATAAACAGAGGATCTTGTTGCAAGAATGTCTAATTGATCACCTTCATTTAGATCGTACGTACGGTAAGTTTCACCAATAACTTCTCCTTTTTGAGAATATATTTTAAAAAAAACATTTCCTGTAATTGTAATTTTAGTTTTACCTTTTATTAATTTTAGCAAAGGACCTTGGTAAGCAAATTCTATTGTTCCAGTATTTTTTTGATTGTTTAATAAAACATTAGAAAGCAGAAAAGATTGGTAATCCATAGCGCCACCTGGAGCTAGCCCCATATACTGCACACCAAATCTTCCTCTATCTTGAAATGTTGAATTAATGCCTGGTCTTAAAACTTCAAAATAACTTTGTTCCATTATTTTAATTCTGATTTATTAACTTTTTTAAATTTTATTGTGTCCCCGGGTGAAAACAAACAAGGGTTTGTCAGATTTTTAGTATCAAATAACTTAACAGAAGTTCTGCCAATAATGTTCCATCCTCCAGGACTAAGATAAGGGTAAACGATGCAAAATTTTTCTGCAATCGCAACAGAGCCAATGGGTACTTGAACTCTGGGTGACTGAAGTCGGCTGGTAAATAATTTTTTATCAAGATCACCCATATAAGGATGTCCCGGCATGAAACCTATCATGTATACATAAAATTCAGTTTCCAGATGAGATTTAATAATTTCCTCCTTAGATAATTTTAGCGAGTTAGTTAAATTCTCTAAATCAAGCGCAAATTCATCGTCATAACAAACAGGAATAGTCCAGTTTTTGCCTGATTGAGTTGTGGTTAATTTTTTAAGATCAATAGTTGAAATTATTTCTTTGATTTTATGAGAGTTATTTTTTTCCAAATCAAAATGTACAACTAGTTTATTGTAGGATGGAATAATATTGTAGATACCTTTAATTTCGTTTTTATTACTTTTTTCTTTAAGATAGTTAAAAAGGTTAATAACTTTTTTATTAATATCTTTATTTACCTCTTCACCAAAATCACAAATAATCCCTTGATCGCTGATATTAGTTATTTTTTTTATCATGGATATTGTATAAACTTTTAGAAATTTTAAATTAGCAAAAGTGAAATATAATGGAAGTAAATATTAATAGTGATCTTGGTGAAAGTTCAAAGTTTCATTCTACAAAAAATGATCCTGCCTTATTAAAAATAGTAAATTCTGCAAACATTGCTTGCGGTTATCATGCAGGAGATGAAGAAACGATGGAAAAGACAATTAGAATATCTAAAGATAATGGTGTTAGTATTGGATCACACCCATCTTACTTGGATAGAGAAAATTTTGGCAGAAAGAGAATGAATATTTCTTCAGAGGAAGTTACTAAACTTATTATCGATCAATGTGAAATTTTAAGTATAGCTGCTGATAAGTTAAAAATGAAAGTAACCCACGTAAAACCCCATGGAGCTCTAAGTAATACTGCCTGCGAGAATTATGAATTGTCACTGACTATTGCAAAAGCAATTAAACAATTTGATCCAAATATTATTTTTTTAGTTAATGCACATACAGAAATGGAAAAAGCCGGGAGAGACTTAAAGTTAAGAATTGCATGCGAGGTATTTGCAGACAGAAACTACGAAGATAATGGTTATCTTGTTTCAAGATCAAAACCTAATGCAATGATCTTAGATAGAGAAGAATCTGCAAAACATGTTCTTAAGATGTTAGAAAATCAGGCTTTAAATTGCTATTCTGGAAAACAGATCAAATGTGACATTGATTCAATTTGTGTTCACGGTGATGAAAAAACAGCAGTAGATAATGCTAGGTATTTGCGTGACATCTTAATTAAAAACGGTTTTCAATTGAAATCTTTGGATAAATTAAAAAAAATAAATTAATCAAAAAAAAAGGGACGGTTAATTAAAACCGCCCCTTAATTTATTAAAAATAATTAATTATTTTTTTTGTGCCCAAGTTGGCATTGGGTATTTCACTTCGCAGGCTGCAAATGAGAATGGATAAATTGTGCAATATTTACCATTTTGTACTTGCATCAAAATACCTCTTTGAAGTTCATTTTGACCTTTTGCATCGAATCTAACTCCTTCGTAAGGAACAATCAGATCCTTTGCAGGGATATTTGTTTTAACTAATGCATCTCTAATTTTATCAGGATTAGTTGATCCGGCTCTATTAATTGCATCTGCTAAAACCATAAATGCAGTAAATTCTCTAGCTGGAACATCTGATAAATCTCGTCCATTAGATTTTTTCTTAAAAAGCTCATTTACCTTGGATAGATTTGGGATTCTTTTTGCAAGGTCATCATTGTATGGTGATCTTGTAATAGCTCCTTCAGCATCTTTTCCTGCAGTAGAGACAAATGCAGGGTCTGTGTAACCAGCATTTTGTGCTAAAAGCATTTTAGGATTATAATTTAATTCCTTAGCTGTTTTTAAAAACAAATAAGTATCAGCAGTATATGATGATGGTAACAAAAGGTCCGCATTAGATGCTTTTAACTTTTGTACTTCAGAACTTAATGAAGTTGCTTTGGCATTATATGTAATTTTGTCTAATAACTTATATTTCTTATCGTTAATAAACTTTTCTTGTGTCGTTGCACTGTCTGTACCAAAAGCTGAATCTTCATGAAGAATACTTGCTGAAGATATTTTTATATTCTTTTTCTTTTGAAATTCATCTAAGAAATCAAACATTAACTTAGTAAACTGACCGTCATGCGGACTTACTCTAAAGAAATATTTAAGACCTCTCTCTGTTAAAGCAGGAGAAGATGATGAGCCATTAACAAATGGTATTCCAGCTCTCTCAGCCACAAGGCTTGAAGTTGCTGTTACACCTGAAAAATAAGCACCAAAAAGCGCATGTACTTTTTCGTTATTAATTAATCTTTCAGCTTCGCCTTGGCCTATCTCAGGTTTTCCTTGGTGATCGACAATTACAACTTTAATTTTTGCACCTTTAAGTCCTGGTAAACCTTCAGTTTTTGCAAGCGTAATGTCAAGATCAGTTTTATTATTTATAATATCAACCGCAGTTTCGATTGCAGCTTTTGCATCAAGACCAATTTGCGCAACCGGTCCTGTTAGCGGAAGAAGTACTCCAATTTTAACTTCATTTGCTTTTACAACATTTGCAAATAATGAACTGATTGCAAAAATTGAAGCAAATAAAAAACTTGTTATTTTTATTTTCATAGATTTCCTTTATTATTTTAATTAAGTTAACCACTTATTTTAAATTAAGTAAATAAAATCATAAATGACTTCACAAGTAATAATTCAAGCAATCATAAGTGGAATTTTAATGGGTTTAATTTACGCATTAATTGCTGCGGGGCTAAGTTTAATTTTCGGATTAATGGAAATTGTAAATTTTGCACACGGAGATCATTTAATGCTTTCAATGTTTTCAACATTTTGGTTTTGGATGTTATTTGGAATTGATCCGATATTTTCAATACCACTGACTATTATTTTAATGGCGTTTTTAGGAGTATTTACCCACTATTTTATTATTCGAAAAATTTTGAATTCAACTATGTTAATTCAAATTTGTGCAACCTTTGGACTTGCTGTAACAATAAGAGCTTTAGCGCAATTTTTTTTTACACCTGATTTTAGAACAATAAAAAATCCAATCATTCAAGGAAAGTTTGAAGTCTACGGAGTTTTTATTGGTTACCCTCAATTATTTGCAAGTTTTGTCTGCTTATTTGCATTTATTTTATTATATTTATTTGTAACTAAAACTGAAACAGGAACTGCCTTACAAGCAACTTCTCAAGATAGACAAGCTGCAGAAATTTTAGGAATACCCTCAAATAAAATGTTCGCATTGGGTTGGGCTATTGGTCTAAGTTGTGTAGCAGTTGCTGGTTCGATGTTGTCAAATTATTATTATGTTTTTCCAGATGTAGGAGTGAATTTTTCTTTATTTGCCTTTGTTGCTGTAGCTTTAGGAGGTTTTGGAAGTATCAATGGAAGTTTGATTGCAGGAGTAATAATTGGAATTGTTGAATCTGTGGGAGGTTTATTGATCGATCCCTCATATAAACTACTTTATGTTTTTGCCGTTTATTTATTAGTAGTAATATTAAGACCACAAGGAATCTTTGGAAGATATTAAAATATGAACTTAATTTCCAAAGAGTTGTTGCAAGCCAAAAATGAACCTTTAAATTATTTTAACAAAAATTCACTAATAATAATTGGTATAGTCGTTTTAGGGTTATTTTTATATCCTTTCATTTCCCCATCTAAATTTGCTCTTCATCTATTGATGATGATTTTTATGCACGCGGTTATGTCCCAATCATGGAATGTACTTGCTGGATTTTCTGGACAAATTAGTCTTGGGCATGCAATCTTTTTTGGTATTGGCGCTTATGCATCTGGATATTTTTATACAAAATTTCAAATTACGCCTTGGTTTGGAATTATAATTGGAATTGCAATTTCTGCATTCATTGCATTGTTAATTGGAGTGCCGATGTTAAGATTAAAAGGACATTATTTTGCAATAGCAACTTTATTAATTGGAATAAGTTTTCAAGTTATTTTTCAAAGATGGCCTGAAGTTGGTGCGTCCGCAGGTTTATATGTACCTATAAACCGAGATAGTCCTTGGCTTTCAATGCAATTTCATAAAAATAAAGTTGCATACTATTATATCACTTTGGTTTTTTTTATCATAACCTTCTTTTTAGTTTGGTTACTGAACCGATCAAAACTTGGTTATCGACTTAAAGCTATCAGAGATCAATCAGAAGCAGCATCAAGCTTAGGTATTCATGTATCAAAGTATAAAGTAATTGCTTTTATAATTTCTGCAATGATTATGGCTCCAATGGGAAGTATATATGCACAATATGTTCTTATTATAGATCCTAATAATACTTTTAGTGCTGATATATCTATTTTAGTATTATTAATTTCAGTCATGGGTGGGGTTGGAAATATTTGGGGGCCTATTATTGGTTCTTCAATTTTAATTCCTATTTCTGAATTTTCTAGAATTTATTTTGGCGGTACCGGACGATCTATAGATCTAATTATTTATGGAATTTTAATTATTTTAATTTGTATATTTAGACCCTCAGGAATTGTTTCATTAATTCCAAGATCTTTTAGAGAAAGAGAAAAGGTAAAATGAGTAATTTGCTAAAAGTTGAAAATCTGAGCAGATCATTTGGGGGAATTCATGCAAATAGCGATATTACATTTGATGTTAACGAAGGAGAGATTTTAGGAGTTATTGGTCCAAATGGAGCAGGCAAATCTACTTTATTCGATCTTATTACTGGATTTACAAAATCAGACAAAGGTCAGGTTATATTGAGAGATAAAAATATAACAAATATTAGACCGGATCTAATTTGTAGATTAGGAGTGGGTCGAACTTTTCAAAAACTCAAACCTTTTGCTGATCAGACTTTATTAGAGAATGTAATTGTTGGCGCGTTAGTAAAAGAGAAAAATTTAAAAGTTGCTCGTGACAAAGCTTTAGAAATTATTGATTTTGTCGATTTAATTGAAAAAAGACACCATTACGCAAAAGAACTTTCAACCGGACAACGTAAACGTTTAGAACTTGCAAGAGCTCTGGCAACAGATCCTAAATTATTACTTATGGATGAGGTTACTGGAGGAGTTGATCAAAGAACTATTCCTGGTCTTGTTGAATTAGTTCTAAAATTAAAAAAAAATGGAATAACTGTAGTAACGATTGAGCATAACATGAAAATTATCATGGATATTTCAGATAGAATTCTTGCTCTCAATCAGGGAAAGAGAATTGCATTTGATACGCCAAAAAATATTAGTCAAAATACACAAGTAATAGATGCTTACCTAGGAACTGTTGATGCTGCTTAATATAAAAAATATTGATGTTGCGTATGATGATTACCAAGTCATTTGGAATGTTTCTTTAAATGTAAAAGAGGGTGAAATAGTAGCATTGCTTGGCCCTAATGGATCAGGAAAAAGTACTATCCTTAATAGTATTAGTGGTTTGATAAAAATAAAAAGCGGAGAAATAAATTTTAATAAAATTCAAATTAATAAATATGAAACTTATCAAAGAGTTGGTGTTGGAATTTCACACGTCTTAGAAAGACGAAGAGTTTTCCCGTATTTAACAGTTTTGCAAAATTTATTACTTGGCGCTTATCATGAAAAAGCAAAGACTGAGAGAGAAAAATCATTACAAAATATTTACAATTTTTTTCCAAAATTAAAGGATCGTTCAAATCAAATTGCAAATACTATGTCCGGGGGTGAACAACAAATGTTAGCGATTGGTAGAGGATTGATGGGAATGCCAAAATTACTTATGGTCGACGAGCCTTTCCTTGGGCTTGCTCCGTTAGTTATTGAAGATTTAAAGTTAATTTTTAAAAAAATCGCAGAGCGAGGAATTTCTATTTTATTTGTAGAACAAAATGTAAGATTAGCTTTAAGTATGGCGCATAGGGGTTACGTTCTTGAAAGTGGAAGACTTGTAATTGATGGAGTCTCAAATGACTTAATTAATAGCAAAGAATTAAAAAGAGTTTTTTTAGGGTCCTAGTTTATTGCCGCAAGACTGCTATTTAGTTTATCAGTAATTAACATTGCTCCTGGTTTGTGAGTTATACAAAATTCAGGCTTACAATTTTCAACTACGGACTGGGGAGTAACTCCACATGCCCAAAATACTGGAATTTCATTATTTTTGATTGCCCTAGGCGGGTCACCATACTCGGGTTTCATAATATTTTTTATTCCTATTTGACCAGGCTCTCCTAAGTGCACAGGCGCTCCATGAACAGCTGGAAATCTTGATGAAATTTGAATTGCTTTGATCGTATCTTCTGCATTTAAAGGTCTCATCGAAACAACTAGTTTTCCTTTAAAAGGACCTGCTGGCTCGCAATCTATATTCGTTTTATACATAGGCACAGTTGTGTTGTTTTTTATATGTTGCATTTCAATTCCAGCTTCCATTAAAGGTAACTCAAATGACATAGAGCAACCCAAAACAAAGACAACTAGATCGTCATTCCAATATTTTTTAATGTTACAAGGCTCATCAATAATTTCACCATTTTTCCAAATTCTGTATTTTGGCACATCAGTTCTAATATCAATATCACCTAGATCTTTTAAATAAGGATTTCCTTTAGTTCCAAAACCAATTAGCGGACATGGTTTAGGATTTTTCTGACAAAAGGCTGCAAAGTCGATTGCGTATTTACTTGGCAAGATACAGAGATTTCCTTGTACATATTTCCCGGCGATACCAGCAGTTTGTTTATCATATTTATCAGCTCTTATAATTTTTCTTGCTTCGACGGGATCTGTGATATTTAACATTTAATTTTATAAAAAAATTTAATTACAAGTTTAATTTAGATGAAAAGATTAGAAAATAAAAGTGTAATTATAACTGCAGCTGGTCAAGGGATTGGGAGGGAAACAGCTATTCGTTTTTTAAATGAAGGCGCTAATGTTATTGCAACTGATATAAATCGAAGTCATAAACTAGAAGAGCTTTCTAAACAGTATCCTAAAATAAAAATTCATACACTAGACTCAACAAATGCCGACGATGTGAAGAAGTTTTGTAATAATATTTCAAAAATAGATATTCTTTTTAATTGTGTTGGTTTTGTCCATAGCGGAACTATACTTGAGTGTGAAGAAAAAGATTGGGATTTTTCTTTCAATGTTAATGTCCGATCAATGTATTTAATGATTAAAGGTATTATCCCAAAAATGATTGATCAAAAGTCTGGAGTTATAATTAATATGGCATCTGTTGTATCAAGTATTAAAGGAGTAAAAGATCGATTTGTTTATGGAGCGACCAAAGCCGCTGTCATAGGTCTTACAAAATCAATAGCAGTTGATTTTTTAAAATATAATATTAGATGCAATGCTATCGCCCCAGGAACTGTTCATACCCCCTCTTGGGAAGATCGAGTGAATGCATTCAAAGATCCAGTAAAAGCTAGAAAAGATTTTATTGATAGGCAGCCAATGGGAAGATTAGGAAAGCCAGAAGAGGTAGCTGCACTCGCGGCTTATTTAGCGAGCGATGAGTCTGCATTCTCTACAGGAGTTGTATATTCATTAGATGGCGGAATGACCATTTAACAAAGTATTTATATACTCACTTAAAAGTAGAAAATTTGATTCAAAATGGAATCAAAAGGGAATCAAAACGAGAACATCTAAGTAATTTTATCTTTAATTTATGTGGATAATTTAATCCTGAATCCAGGGATTTTTTTTCTTATCACCCTTTTCAGTTAAAGCTTTAAAGAATGCTTTTTTGGGAATTAAAAAATTTCCAAAGAAAAACATTACTGCCGCACCAAATATAAATCCTCCTATATGAGCGCCATATGCAACTCCGCCTCCTTCTCCAGTGCTACCAGCTGAACTAATGAATTGTAAAATAAACCAAAAGCCTAAAACAAAAAGAGCAGGAATTTTTAAAAGTTGAGTGAAAACACCAAGAGGAATTAATACTAAAACTTTATTACGAGGATAACGGATCATATAAGCTCCTAAGACTCCACTTATTGCTCCGCTAGCGCCAACCATGGGTACAGTTGAATTTACGTTGAGATAAACTTGTGTAAGTGCAGCCGCAATACCTGAGGCTATGTAGAATAAAATAAATTTTACTTTTCCAAGATCATCTTCAATATTGTCAGCAAATATCCACATATAAAGCATATTTCCAATTAAATGCATCCATCCCCCATGCATAAACATAGAGGTAATTAATGTGAGATAAGGATCAATTTTTTCTAAATCAGCTGGCAATGTTTCTATTCCAAGCAAAGATGCCGGTACAACACCATAAGAGTAAAATAAATTTCCACTTGTATATCCAGGCGAACTTATTTGTATTAAAAAAACTACAATACAACTTGCAATAATTGAATAACTTAATATTGGAGTTGAAAGTGTAACGTTTTCGTCTTTTAATGGGATCACAGATTAGTTACCGCATTGTGCTCGGTGCATCATTAAATGATCAAGCAAAATACACGCAAGCATAGCTTCTCCAATTGGAACTGCGCGAATTCCAACACAAGGATCATGTCTTCCGCGAACAGAAATTTTTGTATTTTTTCCTTTCTTATCAATAGTATTACGAGTAGTTAAAATTGAGGATGTTGGCTTAACTGCAAATGATGCAACAATTTCTTGGCCCGTAGAAATTCCACCCAATATTCCACCTGCATGATTAGAAAGAAATTTTGTTTTTCCTCCACTAGATCTAATTTCATCAGAATTAGTTTCGCCGGTTAAACTTGCAGCATTCATACCAGCTCCGATGTTGACACCTTTCACTGCATTAATACTCATAAGACCAGCAGCAATATCTTGATCAAGTTTTGAATAAATAGGAGCACCCAGTCCAACTGGAATCCCTTTAGCTCTAAGCTCTATTACTGCGCCACATGAACTTCCTGCCTTCCTAATATCTAGCAAGTACTGTTCCCATACAGGTACAGTTTCTTTATCAGGACAAAAAAAAGGATTTTTTCTAATTTCTCTATCATTCCATAAACTATGATCAATCATCAATGGACCAATCTGAATAACCCCACCAATAATAGAAAATTTTTTTCCAAGTAATTTATTTAAAACAACTCTAGCAATAGCTCCTGCTGCAACTCTTGAAGCAGTTTCTCTAGCAGATTGTCTGCCACCACCTCTAAAGTCTCGATTTCCATACTTCATAAAGTAAGTAAAATCAGCATGTCCTGGCCTAAATTTATCTTTAATACTTTCATAGTCTCTAGACTTTGTATCCTCATTGAAAATGATCATTGAAATGGGTGTGCCTGTGGTTTTTCCTTCAAACACACCAGATAATATTTGAACCTGATCTTTTTCTTTTCTTTGCGTTACAAATTTTGACTGGCCAGGTCTTCTTTTGTTTAATTCAACCTGAATATCTTTTGCAGATATAGGAATATTTGGAGGACAACCATCAACCACGCAGCCAATTGCCGGACCATGAGACTCTCCCCATGTGGTGAATCTAAATAGCTTTCCAAAAGTGTTAAATGACATTAAATATATTTTATAAGGTATTTTTGCTTATTTATGAATCGAAAAAAAAAATTAAATAAACTAGGTCTCAATGACTGTTTTATGGATAAAAAGAATCCCTTTGAGCTTTTTAAAGTATGGATGTCAAAAGCTAAAAAAACAGAAATAAATGATCCAAATGCATTAGCGTTAGCAACGGTTAACTCAAAAAAACAGCCTTCAGTCCGAATGGTTCTTTTAAAAGGCCTTACAGATAAAGAGTTCATTTTTTATACAAATCTAAATAGTCGTAAAAGCAGTGAGTTAAAAGTGAATCCCCGAGCCTCCATGTGTTTTCATTGGAAAAGCTTACGACGGCAAATAAGAATTGATGGGTCGATAAGCAGGGTACCAAGTAAAGTTGCTGATCAATATTTTAATTCAAGACCGTATGGAAGTAGAATTGGTGCGTGGGCATCAATTCAGTCAACGCCTATGATTTCGCGATTAGATTTAATTAGAAGAGTTCAATATTTTAAAAAAAAATTTCCTAATTCAAAAAAAGTTCCCAGACCCCCTTATTGGTCAGGATGGGCTCTTAAAGCAAATGAGATTGAATTTTGGTTAGATGGAGATAATCGAATACATCAAAGACTAAAATATAAAAAAATAGGATCGAAATGGAAAAAAGAGATTTTATATCCTTAATTTTTTTTAATTCTAAAATATATTTTTTCAAAACTTTTGTTTAAATTTTTAAATACACCTAATTTTTTAACCCTTAATAATAATTCCTCATTAATTCCACCCTTCGTTTGAAAGTCTTTAATTAGTTTATCATTATTAAGTTTGTAATTTACTGATAGTTCATGATTTAGACCTTTAAACAAATTACTTAAATATTTTATAGATCTCATTTTATTAATATTTTTATTTTGCAGCCATTTTACAGCTGTATTAAAAATTTCAAGGTATGTTGCCATAAATGAAGTCATGACCCATAATTTTTTATTTTCCTTCTCATCATTTGTTGAAAATACCTCTCCGAGATGACTAAAAAATTTTTCAACACTTTTATTTTTTGGATAGATAATTATTGGTCCAAGATTATATTTAATCATAGGAAGAGGGGCTACTTTAAATACTTTTTTAGCAGGAAATATAATTCTTTTTAGCTCTGAATTATGAATAGTAGATATAAAATTTAAGATTATATGATTTTCATTAAACTTTAACTTTTTTAATATTTGTCTTCCAACTTTTGGAGTTATTGATAGTACGACCCAATTTGATTTATTAAGTACTTCTTGATTAGACTTTGCAATTATAATTTTTTTAAATTTTTTTTTTAATAACTTGCTATTTGTATTATTTTTTGGAGATAAAATAATTTCTTTAATATTTATTTTTGCTTTAAAAATTCCCTCAATGATTGAAGTTGCAATCCTCCCAACACCAACAAAACCTAATTTCATATTCTTAAAAAACTAACTAATTAGATATACTACCAATAAGTATAATTATAACATTAGTAAAACTTTTTTTTTCCACAGTATTAAACTGATTAACCTGATTCAAATTGACTTTTAACACAGTATAAACGATTATTAGATTCGTAGGGAAGAGACCTAACGTAGGCACCGAAGGAGCAACAGCCCAGGAAACTCTCAGGTAAAAGGACCTTACAATTATATAACTCTGGAAAGAAAGTTTAAAACTTCACCGAAGGAGCAACACTCTCAGGTAAACATACAGATGGGCCGCTTAAGACAGGAGTTATATAATATTTATGAGTGCGGCAAATGCAGAATTAAAACAAACTAGCAAAACATCGCTATACGAATTTCATAAAAATTCTGGCGCTAAACTTGTAAATTTTGCAGGTTATGAAATGCCTATTCAATATCAAGATGGGATTATTCAAGAACATACACATACAAGAAATTCTATAGGAATTTTTGACGTTTCGCACATGGGTCAACTAAAGATAGAGTGTAGTAGTAGTATTTTTCCTTATCTTGAAAAAATAATTCCATTAGATTTTTCATCAATTGAAAATAATCAATCTAAATATTCATTTCTATTAAACGACAAAGGTGGAATCGAAGATGATTTAATTGTAACCAAGGTTGATACAGGAATTAAGATTGTACTTAATGCAGCATGCAAAGATAATGACGCGAAAATTATAAAAGATTCAATAGGCGAGGGTTTTACTGCTGTTCTAAGAGATGACCTGTCGTTAATTGCAATTCAAGGACCCAAAGCAGTAGATGCTATGGAAAAAATTTTTAAAGATATTTCAAAACTTAATTTTATGTTCGGAAATTATTTTGAATATAATAAGAAAAAAATTTTTATAACAAGATCGGGATATACAGGCGAGGATGGTTTTGAAGTTTCTATAAAAAATGAAGATGTTCAAGAATTAACTCAAGATATTATGAGAGTGTCAGATGCTAAACTTATAGGACTTGGCGCTAGAGACTCATTAAGATTAGAAGCCGGACTTTGTTTATATGGTCATGATATTAATACAAATACTACTCCGGTTGAAGGTGCTTTGTCGTGGGCAATTCCTAAAACTAAAAAAGAAAAGGGCGGATTTTTAGGAGACAAAATAATTTTAGATCAAATTAAAAATAAGCCTAAAAAAATTAGGGTTGGAATAAAACCTGAAGGTAAAATTATTGCAAGAGAAGGCACAAGGATTTTCTCAAAAGATCAAAAAGAAATTGGACATGTGACAAGTGGAGGTTTTGGCCCAAGTGTAAACGGGCCGATTGCCATGGGATATGTTGATTATGAACAGTCAAAAGAAGGCACAAAAGTAATTTTGAAAGTTAGAGAAAATATGGTGCATGGAGTTGTTAGTAAACTTCCTTTTTATAAAAAAAATTACGTAAAAAATTAAACATGATTGAAAAAAAATACTCAAAAAAACATGAATGGTTAGAAGTAAATGGTAATATTGCAACTGTTGGAATTACAGTTCATGCAGCAGCTCAATTAGGTGATATTGTATTTGCAGAAGTTCCAGCGGTTGGAAAATCTTTTAAAAAAGATGAAGCAGCTGCAGTTGTAGAGTCCGTAAAAGCTGCAAGCGATGTTTATTCTCCGCTTACAGGAGATATCAAAGAATCAAATCAGGCAATTGTTTCAGATCCATCTCTTGTAAATAAAGATCCGGAGAATTCAGGTTGGTTTTTTAAAATTACGATCAAAGATCAAAATGAGCTTAAAGATTTAATGAAAAAAAGTGATTACGAAAAATATGCAACGGAGAATCCAAATTAATGAAAGATTTGACTAATTCTAAAGAGTTTATTGGACGTCACATAGGTCCTTCGGATGAGCATATAAAAACTATGCTTTCATATTTAAATGTTAAATCTTTAGATGAACTTATTCAAAAAATTGTCCCTGATAAAATCTTAGAAAAAGATGAACTAAAATTAGATGATGCTATTTCTGAAGATAAGGCACTTAAGTTATTAAAACAAATCTCTCAAAAAAATAAAATTTATAAAAATTATTTAGGAGCAGGTTATTATGGAACTATTACTCCAAATGTTATTTTAAGAAATATTTTAGAAAATCCAGGTTGGTATACAGCTTATACTCCTTATCAGCCAGAAGTTGCTCAAGGAAGATTAGAGATGTTATTAAATTTTCAACAGATGATTATTGATCTTACCAAAATGGATATTGCAAATGCTTCACTACTTGATGAAGGAACCGCAGCTGCTGAAGCCGTTGGTTTGTGTCAAAGAATTAATTTAGAAAATTTAAATAAAATTTTTATTTCTAACAGATGCAATCTTCAAACAATTGATGTTGTAAAAACTAGAGCAGAACCATTTGGTCTTGAAATTATTGTAGGAGATAACGATGAGGATCTTCCAAAATTAGATAATTTGCTATGTGCGATTGTTCAGTATCCAGACTCACTTGGAGCTATTTATGATTTGAAGCAAATTATCGATATTATTCATAACAAAAAAGGTAAAGCGATTGTTGTAACTGATTTGCTTGCCTTGACCTTAATTAAGCCACCAGGAGAAATGGGAGCTGATATTGTAGTTGGAAATTCACAAAGGTTTGGTGTGCCCATGGGTTATGGAGGTCCGCATGCTGCTTTTTTTGCGACTAAAGATGAATTTAAAAGAGCGATGCCTGGAAGAATTATTGGCGTGTCAGTTGATAGAAAAAAAAAACAAGCTTTAAGAATGGCTCTGCAAACACGTGAGCAACATATTAGAAGAGAAAAAGCAACTAGCAACATTTGTACAGCCCAAGCTCTACTTTCTATCATGGCTGTAGCATTTGGAATTTATCATGGACCAGAAGGTATAAAAAAAATAGCAGAACGTACGTCTGGAATTGCAAATTTATTTGCAGAAGTAATGCAGAAAAATAATTTTAAAATAATCTCTCAACATTACTTTGATACTGTAACTATATTTACTGGAGACGAAACAGAGGACTTTTATAAAAAAGCTTTAGCTAAAAAAATTAATGTTAGAAAATTAGAAAATTCAATTAGCATTTCTTTTGATGAAACCTCGGAAATTACCGATCTAAAAGATTTATTTGATGTATTTAGTATTAACGAAAAAATATCTAGTGAGACTAAAATTGATCAGATTTCAAAAGAATTTTTAAGAACATCAAAATATTTAACTCACGAAGTGTTTAATTCTTATCATTCAGAAACCGAAATGCTTCGTTACTTAAAACGTCTAGAGGATAAAGATATTGCATTAAATAGATCAATGATTGCTTT
>VHCC01000006.1 GCA_016882185.1 Candidatus Pelagibacterales bacterium
ACCATAGGTTTTTTGAATTTGATTATCGTTTTCATAATAAATTTTTTGAAAAAAACTTTCAAATCTTTCATGGTTGTTATACAAAAGAGCCGTTTGGATATTCAATATTTGATGCAATTGATAATGGGAAAATTCCAATTATACATAAGGATTGGATGCCAGATATTAATTACAAATATAGAGCAATGAATAAAAAAGAATTTAGTTATGAATACTTAAAAATATTGGAGGATGGTTTTGAAAAAAATAAAAAACAATTTGACCAAATAAGAGAAGGTTTAGAAAAATATACAGATAAACAAAAATGGATTGACAAAATAATACAAATAATATGAAAAAATTTGTAGGATATGAGGGATTATTTTATGCAATATTTTCTGAAAATAATATTCAGGTAAAAGAAAAACATAATTTACCCTATTATAATATAGCAGAGACAAAACCTTACATGAGAGAAATTGAAATTAATTTAAATGGCCAAATAGAGCAAGTTGAATTATATGTTTGTCCGATGCCAACAAGCATGTTAAATGCTATACCAACAAAAAAATTAACAGAGTTTGAGCTAGATTTATATATGAATCCACCAGAAAACAGTATTGTAATCTATGATAGATGGATATTTCAAAGATATATTGATTTTATTTTTAGGCAATATGGTATATCCCATTTTGATAAATTTATTAAAAGATACAAAGATAAAAACATAAAGGTTATATTTAATTTTGCGTTTTTTGAACCAAACGAATATGAAAGTTTAAATTATTTTTTAATGAAATATGATTATAGTTTTGATTGCATAAAATTAACTGATTATGAATTATTTGATAGAGTTGATAAATTTGTATTTTCTAAAATTTTTAATATTTTTCACATAGTCGGAGACTTAATGAGTTTTGAAATAGATTCACTATTTAGAAAAAATTTAGTACCATCTATTCATAATTTATTTGTAGCAGAATCAATAAAAAATCCTGATAAATTGTATTCTCATTTGACTTTAAAACCAAGACCACACAGAATTAATTTTATAAATAAACTATATGATTTAGATATAATAGATTACGGATATTGTACTTTAAATAAAATAATGTATGATGAGTATCAAGAAAGAATTGATAATGGATTAGTATATTCGACAGATAATTGTTTAATGCAAAACAAATGGTTATATGATTATTTTAAGAATATGGATTATAGAGGATATGATTACTATTCAAAAAAAATGAAAGATATTTTAGGTAAAAATTTCTGGTCTCATTTAAGACATTATTTTGAAAATAAAGAATACAAAAAAAGTTACATAGATGTTATAGGTGAAACACATATTTTATTTGACACCCTGTTTTCATATTTTTCTGAAAAATCTTACTATCCAATTTTAACAGAAAAATTTTTTATAATATATGGTGGAAATAGATTTTATGAAATGTTAGAAGAATTTGATTGTTACAATTGTTTAGATTTATTTGGTCTAGATAAAACATACTATCAAATAGAAAATCCATACGAACAGGGTGATATAATAGCAAATAAATTAAAAGAATTGATAGATAAAAAAAATTCAGGTGAATTTGATATCGAAAAATATTATCAAGAAAACAAATATAAACTTATTAATACAAAACAAAAAATACTTTCAAAATATACAAACAGTATTGATGAGGTAAAAAAATTTATTTTAAAATGAAAAAAATATTAGTAGTTGGTTGTTCATTTTCACACCATACAAACAAAAATGAAAATGAATGTGAAAATAGTTGGGTGGAATGTATGAAAGATAAATTTGCAAATTTTTTATATATTATGAATTTAAGCCAACCAGGTGCAAGTAATGAATTAATAAAAAGAATAATTACAAAAAAAGTATTAGAAGAAAGGTGGGATTATGTAATAGTACAATGGAGTACAATAGATAGATGGGATTATCCAGTTCAGCATAATGATAACACTACAATTGTAAGATATTGGCCAATAGGGTCTAATACAACAGGTATAAAATATGAATTTTATAAAAATTATTATTCAGTATATGGTGCGGTGATTGATACATTAGAAAACATTTTATTTATTCAGCAATTATTAAACTCAGAAAATATTCCATATAGTATGATTACGATTGGTAATTTATTTACATTATCTACAACAATTAAACAGATAGAAAATTTAATGATAAAAAATGGAAATTATTATGAATCAAAAGAAAATGTATTACAAAAAATGCAGCAGGTAGAAACTATATTTGCAGATGCAGATTCTGTACCATTTTTATTTAAAAAAATAGATTACGATAAATTTTTATTTACCGATAAGATTAGAAATCCGTTTGGTGGTGGAATGTTGGAATGGTTATATGAAGAAAAAAATGATTACCCTAAAAATAATTGGCACTTTGATAAAACTCAATCCGAATGTTTTTTAAATGAATTTATTATACCTAAAATTCTAAAACCAAATGGAATTATTTAACAAAGAATATACAAAACAATATCTAACTAATAACCATCATATAAATGAAAATGGTGAACTAATATTAGAACCAGTAAAGTATCGTTGGACACATGGTGCAACTGATTTACACTTAGGTGATGGGCTTTTAGTATATTCACTCATTCAATTTATTAGAGCAAAGATATGCGTTTGTATTGGAACAGGAGGAGGTTTTATACCCCGTATAATGACACAGGCTCGTAAAGACCTTTGGGAACAAAAAATCTTTAAAGGAAACCCACAAAATGAATGGGGGGATATTGGAACAACAATTATAGTAGATGCTTCCAATGGTATTGGTGGATTTACTGATTGGACTGAAGAAAATTCATTTTTAAGACAACACTTTACACCACAAATTATAATAGAAACATCTGAAAGAGCATTTTACGATTATTTTGTAAGACAAGATATAAAAATTAATTACTTACACATAGATGGTGACCATTCATATGAAGGAGTTAAAAAGGATTTTGAGTTGTACTCAACTTTAATTTCAGAAAATGGAATAATTACAATACATGATACTGACAAACAATATCATAATACATTTTTGGTTCCTGATAATCAAAAGGGGGATTTTAATACATTTGATGGACCTACGAAATTTATTAAAGAGTTAGAAAGTAACACAGAATGGAATTTGGTAAATTTAAAAAATTTTATTATGTTTGATAAAAAAGTTAGCAGCACTGGTTTGACACTACTGACAAGAAAATAAAAATGAATAAAAAAGTAAGATTAGTTACGGTTACAGGTTCACGAACGAATACACTTTGGCATATGCTTAATCACTATCAGCGTTTAGTTGATGAAATTTATGTCGTAGTTTATGAATGGGATAATTTTTCTACATATGATTCAGTAAAAGAAATTGTATCAAAATTTCCAAATGCAAAAATAGTATTGAGAGAAGTAAAAGAAAAATATAATTGGGAATATGTTACACAATTATACAATGAAGTAAAAAGAATTTATCCCGATGATTGGTGGATAGTATCAGATGATGATGAATTTCACATATATTCTAAACCATTAAAAGAAATAATATACGATTGTGATAAAAATGGTTGGGATATTGTAAGAGGTGGATTTATTGATAGAATTGGTTTAAATGGTGAATTTAATGAAATAAATGATACGCAAAATATATTTGAACAATTTCCATACGCAGGATTTTTTAGATACCCAATGAGTGGTGCATGTCCAAATAAAATTTGTATAACAAAGGGTTATGTAGAAATCACAGCTGGCCAGCATTACGCAAAGATAGATGGACAAACTACTTGGAGGTGGCAAGGTTGGAATCATCCACTTATAGCGCCCGTAGAAAAATATTCTGTTCAGGTACATCACTTTAAATGGGATAGTACTTGTGGAGAAAGAATTAGAGCGGTAGCTAACATTAATCAAGAATACGCATACTCAGAAGAATATAGAAAAATGTATAGAGAATTAGCAAAATCAAAATTTAAAATTGATATTAATAATTCCGAATTTATGTTTGAAAAATGTGGTACGAGTTCATATTCTCTTTGGAGTAAACTTTTTAAAAAAATAATATCAATTTAATTTGGTATTGTAAATAAAATATTGTATATTTAAAAAAATAAAATTAATATGGCAAAATTAACAAAAGTTGCAGAAGAACCACAAACAAATTCTGTATCACAAGAAGAACTGTTTCTTTTAGAGCAAAAAAAAGTTAGAGCATTAGAAAAAATTGCTAATTCATTAGATGCTCTTACTATTTGGTTTGAAGAAATTGATAAAGAAGAATGGAGCGAAAGACTTCAATATTATTTGTATGAATTTTATAATCATACTGTAAAAAACAAAAAAGATAATGAATAAACATAAATTAGCAGTAATTGTTCCATATAGGAATAGGCCAGAACAACTACGCAAATTTATTACAACCATATCTTTTAGATTAAAATATCAAAAAATACCTTACGAAATATTTGTAATAAACCAAGATAACGCAAAGTTGTTTAATAGAGGTATGCTTTTAAATATTGGTTATCGTTACGCTGTAAAAGCTAAGTGTGATTACATGGTTTTTCACGATGTGGATATGATACCAATGGATGCTGATTATTCTTATTCAGATATACCTATTCATTTATCTACAAATTTTGTAGATAGAAAAACTGGCGAAAAAACAAAAGATATTTTTAATGAATACTTTGGTGGAGTTACAATGTTTACAATAAAAGATTTTGAAAAAATAAATGGATATTCTAACAAATATTGGGGGTGGGGATTTGAAGATAATGATTTATTGTGGAGATGTATAAAAAAAGAAATAATATTAGATACTTACAAATATAAAAACTATAACCGAACAGGTACAAATTTAAAATTAAATGGAAATGATGCTTATATAATTGGTAAAAATTTTAATAATTTATTTAATTTTAATAAACAATTATCAATTTTTATTTCATTTTATCCTGATGAAATAATTTTAAATCATACTAAGGAAGTAGATATTTTTCCTATTTTTACTTTACCAGGATATAATACACAAATCACTTATAATTCTTTCGCAAGATATAATTTTATAACATTTGATAATAATAAAAATGTTCTATATATTAGTTCTAATATAAAACAAAATTATAAAACCAATATTTGTGTAACTTTTGAGCCTGAAAGTAAATGTATAAAAACATATCAAGATGGGATTTTAATTGGGCAAGCAAATTATAATGAAAGTTTATATGATTATTCAATAGAGCAGGTATTTTATATTGGTTGTGGATTTAAAAACGAATATAAAACTATTGAAAATTATTTTAAAGGGTATTTTGATAAATTTGCAGTTTGGAATAAAACATTATCTGATAATGAAGTATATTCAATTGGTTCATGTAATGAGAATGGAATAAGATTGATAGATGATATTGGTGAATATTTATCATCCAAATTTATAAAATTATATTATGATGCAAACTTTATAAGAGATTACAAATTAGTAGATTTATCTGGAAATCAAAATGATGGTGAAATAATAAACTGTGAAGTATTAGAAAAAGAATTTTCAGAATATGTTGAAACCAAAATACCTTATAGGAGAGAGGGTACGTTTTATCTATTACCACATGAGGAAAATGGTTTTATAAATAACAAATGGAAAAGTGAGTTTACAAGGTATAATCAATTGAGATATTATAATGAAGTTAAAAAAAATGATAAATTAATGATAAAAGATGGACTTGTTGATTTAAATTTTTTAGAGTATGGTAGACAGAATGAAAAGGGATATACTTTAGTAAACATTGGATTGTAATGAAATTAGGAGTCTGCGTACCATATAGAAATAGAGAGGAACATATGAATATATTTGTTCCTCATATCTCAAAATTTTTAGAAGAAAAAAAAATTGAACATACAATATACTTAGCACATCAATGTGATGATAAACTTTTTAATAGGGGTTTAATGAAAAATATTGCAGCCAAACATGCATTTAATGATGGTTGTGATTATATAGTTTGGCATGATATTGATATGGTACCTGAAGATGATAGTTGTGATTATTCATTCCCAAAAGAAAATCCACAGCATATAGCAGTTCGTATTTCACAATCTGATTATCAATTAAAATATGAAGAATACTTTGGTGGAGCAGTCTTATTCTCAAAAGAACAAGTAGAAAGAACTAATGGATATTCAAATAATTATTGGGATTGGGGTATGGAAGATGATGACCTTTTTTGGAGATGTGTTATTGAAGGATTTGTTGAAAAAACAAAATTAGAATATAGTGAAGAAAAATATGTTGCAAATTTTAATGGTGTAAATTCTAAAATACAATTTAGACCTAATAGAGAACAAAGAGATTGTCTTTCAAATTCACATACAGTTTCAGTATTGGTAAGAGCCGACCAACAAATAGATAAAGTTCCAATTTGGTTAATCGGTGATACTGAAAGACGATTTATAGAATATCCTATATTTAGAAAACCAGGATATGATTGGGGATTATCTTTTAATAATAGTAGAGCATATACAATGCAACTTTGGGATAGAACAAAAGGGCATTTATATCAATGGATTAAAAGATATGAAAATCAATGGAGTTGGATTACAATGAGTGTAGATATAGAAAATAAAAAAGTACATTTTTATTTAAATGGAAAGGAAAGTGATGCGAGATTAGGTACAGGGACACAATCACCATTATATTTTACAGAAAATCTAAAAAGATATGGTATGGAACCGTTTTTTATCGGATATTGTAAATCACCGTATGAAGTATTTTTTAAGGGTGCAATTGCAAATATACAAATGTGGAATAGATGTTTAAATGAAGATGAAATAAAAAATATACATAAAAAAGTTCCACAAGATAATTTGGTATTGGATATGTCAAATATGAATTCGGAATTTGCTGAAATCGAAAATGTTACTTTTACAAAAGAAAAAATTGAGATACCCCATACAATTTTACCCTTTAGAAGTAATGGTAAATTTTTTTGTTTACCCCACCCAACGGAGGGTTTAGTAAATGTAGGAGGTATTCAAAAATGGGCAAAAGGTTGTACTACGGCAGAGAATGAAAAAAGATATGTTTTAAAAATGCAACAAGGTGAGATAAATTATAAGGAGGATGGAATTAATAATATGCAATTTAAATTTTTATCCGTTGATACTATTTATGGTAGACATAAAATGATAAATGTAAAAACAATAAGTTATGGCATCTGATAAAACAGAAAAAAAATTTGAAAATCCAATTTATCTCGGAGTAAAACAAGATTTAGATGCCATTGGTAAGGGTATGTGTTTAGCAAAATGGACACAAGTGACACTTCAATTACAAAGTGGACACAACCATTCCTGTCACCACCCCAAAACACACAAAATATCACAAAGCGAAATAGCACGAAACCCATCTGCACTTCATAATACACGTTATAAAAAAATGCGTAGAAAAGAAATGTTAAGTGGAGCAAGACCCACAGAATGTGATTATTGTTGGAATGTTGAAGATAATTCTGACCGTTTTTCTGATAGAGTTTTTAAATCAGGAGAAAGTTGGTCATATCCTTTTATGAATGAAATATTTAATTCCAATTGGAGAGAAGATTATAATCCAAAATATGTAGAGGTGGCGTTCTCTAACGCATGTAATTTTAAATGTTCTTATTGTGGACCATCTTATAGTTCTAAGTGGGTAGAGGAGATAGAACAATATGGAGCATATCCAACAACCGACAATTTTAATTCAGTTGAGTGGATGAAAATTGAAGATAAATTTCCAATTCCACAAAGAGAGCATAATCCATATGTAGAAGCATTTTGGAAATGGTGGCCTGAATTATATAGAGATTTACACACATTTAGAGTTACAGGCGGTGAACCATTAATGTCAAAAGATACGTGGGAAGTATTGGATTATATTATAAAACACCCAAATCCAAATAAAGAATTAAAATTAGCAATAAATTCCAATCTCGGAGTACCTGATAATTTAGTTGATAAATTTATTGATAAAATAAAAAAAATAGAAGATGAAAATCGTGTTAAAGAAATAGTAATTTTCACATCAGTAGATACTTGGGGAAAACAAGCAGAATATATTAGAACAGGTTTGGAATTTAATAGATTTTGGAATAACGTAAACAAAATATTAACCGAATGTCCTAGAGTTATTGTTACATTTATGGTAACATATAATGCTTTAAGTATTTTTAATTATGAAAAACTTATACATAATGTTTATGGATTAAAAGATACATACGCATCTATTGATAGATATTGGAGTTCCGCAGTATTTTTAGATTCATCTTATTTGAGATATCCACTACATCAAACTGTACAGGTATTACCATATAATTTTTCAGAAAATATATTAAACCAAACTAAACTAATTACATATTACGCAGCTCCATCATTTGACCCAAAACACATAGGATATAGTGATGTAGAAGTTCAAAAAGTAAAAAGAATTTATGATTGGATGATTGCACCTCAAGATGTAAATCAACAAATTGTAAATAGATATAATTTTTATAAGTATTTTACAGAGCATGATAAAAGGAGAGGGACAAACTTTGTAAAAACGTTTCCAGAATTAGAAGAATTTTATAATTTTTGCTCAACTATAAATTTATGAGTTTAAGAATAAACAAAGACAATATATTTTTTATACTAACGGAAGATAGATATTCGGTTGCAAAACCAATTGATATGCACATGTCAAAAGATTTTTCTTTATATGTAAAAGCAAAAGTAAATGAAGAATTTTTAGAAATAGGAAAAGAACATTTTTTATTTTGTAGAAATGGTAAGCATTCAGGTATAGCCATTTATAAAAGTGAGGATAATAAAATACACGTTGTATTTCAATGGTGGATAAAAAATAAAGAAACTAATTTATATGAAGTTAAAAGAGTTGGAAAATGGATTCCTGATGAAATTGCAGACAAATTTAATGAATATGTAATGATTTGTGATGATGAAGAAAAAAATATAAAATGTTTTTTTAACAATAATTTAGTTGGAAAAATAGAATATAAAGATTCTACAAGAAAAACATACAAAGAATCATTTTATTGGTTTGGATGCGGTTCTATGTTAAATTCGCAGACAGAACATATGTATATTGGTGATTTTGATTATGAACTTGCTTTTTTACTAAATAAAAAATTAGAAATATCAGAAATAAATGAAATTTCTGAAAACTTTGATACTTACTCATTTGAAATGTATAATGGATTAAGAAGATTAAAAGATAATTTTTATTTATATAATAATTTGGATAATCAAAGAATCTTAAAAGATAATTTTGCATTTTTTTGTGATTTTAATCATTCAACTAGGTATAAAATTTGGGATATGACATTTAGTGGAAACTACCCACAAGTTTATATCGAAGATAATATTTATTATTAAAAATGGTTATGAAAATTTTGATTACAGGTGGAGCCGGTTATTTGGGTTCGGTTTTGGTAGAAAAACTATTAGTTGCTGGATATGAGGTAATTGTAATAGATAAATTATTATTTAATCAAACATCTTTATTACAATATACTTCTAATCCAAATTTTAAATTTATATATGGAGATGTCCGTAATGAGATATTATTAGAAAAATTGTGTAAAGAGGCAGATGCGATAATTCCTTTAGCTGCAATTGTTGGATTTCCAGCATGTGCGGCCGACCCAAAGTTAGCAAAAGAAATAAATTTTAATCAAATAGTCAACATAGTCAAATTTGGTAAAGGTAAAAAAATACTTTATCCAAATACAAATAGTGGATATGGAATTGGTGAGGGACAGACAGAATGTACAGAGGAATCACCACTTAATCCAATATCGGTTTATGGACAAACAAAATGTGAAGCTGAAAATTTTTTAAAAACATCAACCGATGCAATCATTTTTAGATTAGCAACAGTATTTGGAGTATCACCAAGGATGAGAACTGACCTTTTAGTAAATGATTTTACTTATAAAGCAATTACTGATAAGTACATTGTTGTATTTGAAAAATCATTTAGAAGAAATTTTATTCATATAGAAGATGTAGTATCCGCATTTATTTTTATGTTAAATCATTATGATGAATATAGGGGTGAAATATTTAATGTGGGATTAAGTGATGCAAACCTTTCTAAGCAGGAGTTATTAGAAAAGATTCAGGCGCATGTAAAAGATTTTGCAGTAGTATATGATGATTATTATGAAGACCCGGATAAAAGGGATTATATTGTTTCTAATGAGAAAATAGAAGCAACTGGTTGGAAACCAGAATGGGATTTAGATAAAGGTATTAAACAATTAATTCAAGGTTATCAAATGATTGTTCCCAAAATGGGAGCAGAATTTAGAAATGGATTTCCTTTGGGTTACGCAAACCAAACATAGTATGCAAAATAAGTGGGATGAATTTGAAATATTACCATCACAAAAATTTGGATTAGAAGTACCCCAATTTAAACCATCTGTTTATAGAGAATACAGAGGAGAAATTTGGACTACCTTTCATTCAATAGAACATCCGGTAGTTGATTATATTAGCGGAAAATGTGAGGTGCATGGACGTTTTTCACGTTCGTATAAAGGTGTTCTCCGTGGATTACATTGGGATAATAAGACTTGGAAATTAGTGCAGGCGATTGTAGGAGATATATACTTAGTTGTTTTAGATATGAGAGAAAAAAGTCCAACATTTGGTGAATGGGAAAGTTTTATAATAACAGAAAGATTAAGAAATCAGATATTAGTTCCACCTGGATTTGCTAATGGGCATTATGCATTGACCGATTGTATGTTTCACTATAATTTATTTTATAAAGGTGATTATGTGGATGCCGACGCACAGAGAGTGGTTAAATGGAATGACCCTGAATATCAAATTGAATGGCCGACAGATAAACCAATATTACAAAAAAGAGACAGATGATTAAAAATTTAGAAAAATATCCTGTAGTTAGGGATATAACCCAAACAGCAGAAACTCTAATTGATTTTGAAAACCTAATTGTTAAGCATTGGGAAGATGGAAAAATTAGAGGACCAATTCATCTATCAAATGGTAATGAAAAACAATTGATAGAAATATATAAACGTATAAAAACAACGGACTGGGTATTCAGTACTTGGCGTTCACACTATCACGGATTACTTAAAGGCATATCAGAAATTTGGATGGAAAATGAAATTTTAAAAGGAAAATCAATAACACTTTGTAAAGTAGATGAACATTTTTATTCATCAGCGATTGTTGGCGGCACTTTATCGATTGCATTGGGTGTAGCAATGGGTATAAAAGAAAAGGGTAATAATGAAAAGGTTTGGTGCTTTGTGGGTGATATGAGTTTCGAAAGTGGCATATTTTACGAAGTTCATAAATACGCAAGAAATTTTAACCTTCCGCTTTATTTTGTAGTAGAAGATAATGGAGTATCAACATATACCCCAACAGAAGCAACTTGGCAAACTAAAAGAGAAATTCCAGATGATGTTATTCACTATACTTATAAATCAAAATATCCACATTATGGAAGTGGTAAGTGGGTAGTATTTTAAATATGTTATACAAAGATTCATTACATAATTTTGAAAAATTTATTGAGGATTGGAATGTAGAAACAGAATACGTTTTATTCGGTGCAAGTAAAGAATGTGTTCAATTTATTCGTAGTATGGATATCCTAATGGGAGAAGGTGTGTTAAAAATAAAATACATAGTTGACCATAACGTAAAAGATAAGGATACATTAGATAATATAAATGAAATAAGTACAGCATATCACGAATCAAAAGTAATTCAAATAAATAGAAAAGGAATAAAATTAGTACACATAGATAATTTTAATTTTGATTCACAAGTTATTATAACAACCGATGTCTTTAAACAAAAATATAAAGATTATTTAGAAAATAATAATGTAAAGTATACCTGGTATAAAAATATTGCATCAATCTGGCCATATAAACATAAAAACAAAGTGCACATTTATCAAACCGATGTGTTAGTTACTGAAAAATGCACATTAGCATGTTCATATTGTAATATGTTTATGCCACACTACGAATTTCCTATACATAGAGAGTTAAATACTATCAAATCAGATATTGATTCTTATTTTAGTATCGTTGATTATGTAAGCGTATTTCATTTGGTTGGTGGTGAACCATTTTTATATCCAAATATAGAAGATGTTGTTAGGTATGTAATAACAAATTATATACATAAAATTGATAAGTTAATAATAACAACAAATGGTACAATAATGCCAAAAGATAGTTTGCTGGAATTGTTAAGAACAAATGATGTTATATTAAGTGTAAGTGATTATACAGATAAGTTACCCCATATTCAAAAAAAAGTATTAAAAGTAATAAAAGAATATAAAAATAAAAAAATAAATCACTATGTGCGTAATGAAATTGAATGGTATGATTTTGGAGATTTAAGAATTAAAGTTGGTAGAACAGAAGAGGAACTGATAAAACACTTTGATAGTTGTACAGCCCCATTTAGAGGATTAAATGATGGTAAATTTTATTACTGTCACCTAAATACATCCGCAGTGAGAACAAACCTATTTCCATTAAACGATAATGATTATGTTTCTATAAATAATGTATCAAAAGAAGATTTAATAAAATTTGATTTAGGTTTTACAAATTTAGGATATGTAACATTTTGTGATAATTGTAATGGTTGTAATACAGGAATTAAAGTACCTGTAAGTTATGAAAAGCAAGGATTAAGATGACAGTAATAATTGATATAGATAATACACTTTCATTAGCAGGCGAAAGGTTTAAATTAGCACAAAAGCCAAACGGAAAAATCGATTGGGATATCGCTCATAATATTAGTTTAGTAAATAAAGATAAACCAAACCTACCAATGATTGATTTGGTAAAACGATATAAAAAAGAAGGTTATAAAGTTGTAATCCTTACAGGTAGACCAGAAAGCATCAGAAATGTTACTGAGGAATGGTTAAAAAAATATGAAATAGAATATGATGTATTGTATATGAGATTAGAAAAAGAACATTATATAAAAGCACCAATTTTTAAAAAACAAATTTGTAAATTATACTTAAATGATATTTTTTGTGCATACGATGATGATGAAGAAGTAATTCAAATGTGGAATAGTTTAGGAATACCCGCATTTAAAGTTTATCCAATACAATGACAGAAATTGATAAACATATAAAAATATTATTAGATAAAAAAGATTTAAAAAACGTAGCATCTTTTGAGGAAATGGGTTATTGTTTTTTAGGCCCATTAGTCTTCAATTATTTTGCATGGTTAAAAAATGAGTTAAATGAGTGCGATTTAGTTTTATTTAATTCGAGAGAGGGACATTTTTTACAACAAATTTATCTAATATTTAAAAATAGATACAATTTATCAGAATCTGCATATTTTAAAACATCAAGAAAACTTTCATCTATCGTATCATTTTTTACAAAAGATGATATTTACAAAACATTTGAATTACATAGATTTGAAGGATTATTGTCCAATTTATTAAAAAACAGATTTGGAATACAACCTCAACATTTAGAAGATAGATTTATAAATACAAAAATTAATATACCAAATATTGATGATTTTATTGATACTATTTTAGAAAACTCAAAATCTGTTAGAGTTAGTTATGAAAATTATATTAAATCTGTAATTAAAAATGCAAAAAATGTTGTAATGATTGATAGTGGATTTCAAGGTATGACACAATTGAATTTAGAAAAAACTTACGGATTTAAATTTAAAGGTAGATATTTACTTTATAAAACAAATTCAAATTTAGATGATGTAAAGGGATTTTATCATTTCGATGAATCCAATTTAAAGAAAAATTTAATTTTTTTTGAGTCAATTTTTATAGACAAGATTGGTAGCTACATTGATTTAGAAAACGGAAAATTTGTAAATGAACCATTTAATCAAAAATTGCAGTTTTTTAGAGAAAAATTATTTATAATACATGGTGTCGTAAATTTTATAAACGATATGCTAAAATTTAATTTGGAATTAAATAATGTTGATTGGAAATATTCGGATAGTATTTTTGATTTAATGTGTAAAAAAGATTTTATTAAAAATGAAAAACTTTTTGATATTTTTTTGCATGATAATTATTATGTAAGGGATAGTATTAAAAGAATAAATAGGTTTTAAAAGTATGTGGGGAGAAAAATTTAAAATAGTTTATACGGATTGGTTGATATCCGATGGTGAAAGAAGACCATTTGGAAACGGCATTCATCCAATCATTAGAGAATTTATTCAGTACATTCACAAAAATAAACTCAATATTGATTATTATAAAATTTTTCAATATCAACAGAAACAAAAGGGTATACCCTTTGACCACTCGGAATTGATTAATTATTTTTATAGAAATTTTCCAAAAAATATAGTATCATTAAATCAAATATTAGATGATGACTTTACTTACATATATCCATTAGAAATTAAAGATACTTTACAAGCCCTAAATAGGGCAAATAAATTTGAGCATAATGGGCAAGAGTATAGTTGGTATTTAAAAGATATATTATCAAAGCAATTATTAGATTATTTAAAAAAAGGAAAAATAAAAATATTGGTTAGTGTAATTCATGACCCAATGTACGATGATTATAATATTAAAAATTTTGAAATACAAATGCTTCAAATGGGCATAAATACTTCTAATATTATATTTTTAGGGGGCAGTAATTTTACAGAATATTACGAAAAAAATAAAGATAGTAGAATAAAAATATATAACGGACATATTTTTTTAAAAGGATATGCGGATATGATGAAAACATTTCCTACAATTGGTAGTTTAGGATATCTATGTGAATTGGTAACTGAATCTGATTTGGATTATAATAAAATAAGACCTCATAAGTTTTTATGTAATAATAAAACAATGTCTAAATCACATAGAGTGGCCATTGGATATTTAGCAATTAAATATGATTTGTTAAAAAATGGTTTATTTTCTTTTATAGAAAAAGTAAGTGCACCGAGGATGTATGACACTTTAAATAAAATTATAGAAAATCCAAATAAAGAATATATTTCCCTATTAGCATCAATAATACCATATGAATTAGATACGCAACATTTATCTACAAATGAAAAAACATCTTTTGGTGCAACAAATAATATGAAAGAATGGTATTCAGATACATACATTAATTTAGTTACTGAAACATTTTTTGGTAAAAATGTATTCCTATCAGAAAAAATTTTTAAACCTCTCTCAAATTTACAACCATTTATTGTTTTAGGTGATTATGGTACACTTGCTGAACTAAAACGTTTAGGATTTAAAACATTTGAACCTTTTATAGATGAAAGTTACGATTCTGAAATAGACCCAAAAATAAGAATAGTAAAAATAGAAAAAGAAATAGAAAAATTAGCAAATAAATCTATAGAAGAAATTCACAATTGGTATTATTCAATAAAAGATATACTTATTTACAATCAGAAACATTTATATACATTTGCAGAATATGAATGTTTTGAAGAAATATTTAAACAAATAAAATTAGATTACGAAAATTTAACACAATGGAGTTTACAGGAAAAAAGGTTATTGTAACCGGCGCAAACGGATTGGTCGGATTACCAGCAGTAAAAAAATGTTTAGATGAAGGTGCAGCAAAAGTTTATGCGGTAGACCTTCGTATTAGTGATAACTTAAAATGGTTACAATCCCAATACGGTAGTGATAAATTGGTTTTAGTGCAAACTGACCTTACATATTTATCGCATTGCGAAAATTTATTAAGCATGGATAAAATAAATATTGTACTGCACATAGCCGGAGTAAAAGGTTCACCAGCCCGTTCATCAACACAACCCGCTGATTATCTGTTCCCAATGTTAATGTTTAATACGAATATGATTAAAGCATCATTTGACGCAAAAGTCGATTGGTTTGTATATCTTTCTTCGGTTGGTGTTTATAAACCAGCAGATGTAATGCATGAAGAGGATACTTGGAATCAGGAAGAAACTTGGGCATCAACCCCATCACGTTTAGATTGGCATCCTGGTTGGACTAAAAGAATGGGAGAACTTACTTTGGATTCTTTGAGAGTTCAATATGGTTGGACAAACTATACAGTTATTAGACCTTCAAACATTTATGGTATTAATGATAACTTTGCTCAAGATGCGACTGTTATAAGTTCAAATATCTGGAAGTGTTTTAATGTAGAAGGTGATGATATGGTATGTTGGGGTAATGGTTCATCAAAAAGAGATTTCGTATTTGGTGATGACGTTGCACAGGCATCTATCGATGTGGTTAAAAAAGAAGTCAGAGATATTATAAACTTTGGTTGTGGTGAAGCTGTAACAATAAAAGAAACAATTGAAACAATCAAAGAATGTTATACCGAACTAACAGGCAAAACTAAAAATATTGTTTGGGATGAAACCAAAACAAATGGTGACCCTATAAGATGTTTGGGTTCTAAGAGACAAGAAAAATATGGAATACTTCCACAAACTACTTTAAAAGAGGGTATTTTAAAATCAATGAAGGAATATAAAAGTAGATTATAATGAGAGTATTTTCGGTTGGGTGTTCATTTACAGAAGGACAGGGGTTAAAGTATCAATCAAAAGAATCATATACTATAAAACTTGCCGAAAAATTAAATTTACAATATTTTAATTTTGGTTCTTGTGGTGCATCCAACGACTATATTTTTAGAAAAGTATTTGAATTAATAAACACAAATACTATAACAAAAGAAGATATATTAATAATTCAATGGACACATTATATTAGAAAAGAATTACCAATCATCCATAAAAATAAAAATTGGTATTACTATGCACCAAATACTAAGTTTCCAATGTGTAACAAAGTAATAATTAAAAAATTAAATTCTGTACGAGATGAACATTATGAAAATGATATTGATACCGATTTATATTTTTTAAAAGATAAAAATAGTGATTTATTGGATACATATAGTCTTAATTTTTTACAAGAAGAATATCAATTAAATACTACTATAAATTATATAAATTCAATATACACATATTTGGAATATTATGGATTTAAACATATTCATTTTTTTGGATGGGATAAGTGTATTATAGAACCCGTTTTTGATAAAAAAATAAATTTTATAAAAGAGTCATTTGGTGGTTATACTAAAACAGAAGGAAACGAACACCCAAATAAAAAAGGACACGAACTTTGGTCGGAAGTTTTATATAAAAAAATAATTGAATTGCATTACTCAGATGATTTCCAATATAGAATTGATTAATATAGAAGACAATTATATAAGTTGTATGTAGAAATAGAAAAAATTGAATTAAATAAATTAAAAGAAGAATTAAAACAACAAATATTATTTGAAAAAGAAACTTTGAATTTATTTAAAAAACCAAAAAGATTAATATAAAATGAAACACATAGTAGTATCTGGTTGTTCCTTTACAAATAATTTTAGAATTAATATTGGTGATGAAAGAAGGTGGGAAATTGATTCAATCGAAGAATGGACATGGGCTCACTGGTTACAACACTATAAAAAAGATAGTCATATTTTACATAATTATGGAACAATCACTCATGATAATAAAACGATTGTAAGAGCTATAATTTATAAAGTTACAGATTTGTTAAATCAAGGAGTAAATCCTAATGATATTATAGTAATAGCACAATGGACAACTCTAATAAGAAATTCATTTTTTGTTACACCGGAAAAATACAATACAGTAAATCCTAAAATAAGATATGAAAAAAATAATGAAAGTTGGGCACATACAACCGATTATCTTATAAATGGAAAAGATAAAAAATCACCATACGAACATGGATACTTTCACCTAACAGGAGGATATAATCCAACAAAAAATCCAATCAATTTGGATGGAGTTGTATTCCAATGGTTAGATGAAGTTATGACATATACTGAAAGATATTTTGAATGGTTTGAATATATTAACATGCTTTTAAACTTTTTAGAAGTAAAAGGTATTACTAAAATTAAATTTTTTAATATGAGTAATAACTTTAGTAAGAAATATCTTAGTGAAGGTAGAACACCACCATACTATCATACTCCTAAAGAAAAATCAGTATACGAATGTATAATTGAAAATAAAGATATTTGTGATACTTGGGAGCAAAAAGAATTACAATTTGAAAATTCATATGTAAAATCTTATGCAGATAAAATAGATTTCAAAAAATATTTTTGGTTTTTTGAAGAAAATTCATTACATTTGTTTGGTGGTCTAATTGAATGGTCAATAAGAAACTTTGACTATAATTTAGAAGGTGATTTGCCAAAAGTATTGTGGAGAGAAATGAATGGTATGAATTTAGATGAACAAAAAAAATATTTGGAAAGAAGTTGGTATGGACACACATCATCCATTCTTACTAAAAAATTTGTAAAAGAAGTTGTATTAAATTGGGATATTTTTAAATAAAAATTATGAAAAAAACAGACAGAATTTTAGTTACAGGAGCAAGTGGTTTTATCGGCTCACACCTATTAAGATTATTATGGGAAAAAGGATATAGAAACCTCCGTTCAACATCATTTAGTAGAGATTTAAGAAATGATTTTGAAGGTACATCTGAAGTGCAACACATAAAAGGAGATTTACAAACTGCAGAGTTTTGTAAATTAATAAGCAAAGATGTAGATGTAGTGTTTCATTGTGCAGCAAATACCTCAAATGCATTAGATACCAAATTTAATCCATTATTGCATGTTACTCCAAATGTAGAAATGAATGTAAACTTAATGGAACAAAGTTGGAAAAATAAAGTAAGAAAGTTTTTATTTATTTCATCTAATACAACTTATCCTGATATGAAGAATGAGTTTTGTACGGAGGATATCAATGTACACGCTACAGAAATGTTACCTGTTTACAAAGCAGTAGGTGGTATGAAAAGATATGGTGAAATGTTATGTGATTTTTTCTCTAATCAGATTCACGAACCAATGCAATGTTTGATTGTAAGACCCTCAAACGCATTTGGACCAAATGATAAGTTTGATTTTGAAAAATGTCACGTGACACCTGCAAATATCAGAAAAGTAGCAGATGGTCTAAATCCAATACCTGTTTGGGGTGATGGTACAGAAGTAAGAGACCTATTGCATGTTGAGGATATGGCAGATGGGTTTATCTTTGTTGCAGAAAATTGTGATACATATGATATTTTTAATGTATGTTATGGAAGTGGATTTACAGTTAATGAAACTCTTGCCACAATTAAAGAATTAGATGGTAATAATAATCCGGTTGAATATGTTAATAATAAAGCACCAATGATTCCTGTGAGATTACTTTCATCAAAAAAAATTAACGATTTAGGTTGGAAACCAAAAAGAGATTTGAAACAGGCATTGAAAGAAACAATTGAATGGTATAAAGCAAATAGACATCAATACAATCCAAATTCAAAACCATAATGAGTACAACACAATTATCACCATATAAAGATGAATTATCTAAAGCAATGAAGTTTCTTGCTGAAAAAGATGATACAATTTTTATTGGACAACAAATAGTTTACGCAGGAAACCCTATGAGTACAACATTGGGTGATGTACCCAAAGAAAAAATGATAGAAACGCCCGTAATGGAAGAAACCCAAATGGGAATTAGTTTGGGATTGGCGATGACAGGAAAAACAGTAATATCATTTTACCCGCGTTGGGATTTTTTAATATCAGCAGCAAATCAATTGATAAACCATGCAGATAAATTTCAACATATGACTGGTAAAAAGGCAAATATATTGATTAGAGTTGGTGTAGGTAGCAAAGACCCATTAGATCCAGGTATTCAGCACCGAAACGATTATTCTAATGAATTTAGCTCAATACTTCAATTTACAAAAGTTCATAAATTAAATAAAATAGAAAATATTTATAAAATATATACCGACGCCTATACAGAGGGAGGAGTTCATATATTAGTTGAATGGCCAGAATTGTATTATAAAAATTAATTTTATGTTAGAGAAATTACCAATTATTTCATTTTTTTTTAAAAAATATAGAGAATATAAAATAAAAAAGAAAATTAAAAAAAAGTTAGAGGAACTTAAAAAAAGAGACCCTTTTATTTACAAAAACTTTTAAATGAATCAGAGCGAATTAATTTTTGGGTATGATATTATAACTTATAATGGTGAAATACCAAATTGTTTAGACCCAAAATTTTTGAATACAATTTATACAGCATCGGATTTTTATTTTTCAAATTCATTAGAGTTCTATTCAAAAAGATGGAACACTCATTGGGTTGTCTATAATAGTAATATGTTCAATAATTTTGTAGAAAAAAAATCTATATTTGAAATAGTCAATGATAGAAAAAAAAATAAAAAAAATTATAAATGGTTTTATCCGATAGAACCATTTGCAAGTCTGGAAAATTTTTTTGGTAATGATAATTTTTATAATGAATTTTTATTGTATAAAATATCAAAAGTAGCATTAGATGAAATTATAAATGGTAATGGCAATTTATTAATAAATTATGTTTGCGATGGCGGAGTAGCATTTAGATTAGAAAATTTTCAAAAAATAATAAACTTTACAAAAAAAAATAATATTCCAGATGAAAAAGTATATTTCGTTTTTGCAGATTTTAAGCTTAAATCTAATTTACAAAAATTAGGAGTCAATTATAAGGTTATTGATTATAGTTACAATATGATTGGTAAGGCTCAAGAATTTTATAATACTTTTAAGTTTAAAGAATTTTCATATTGGGGTACAGATTCCTATGAACCACAATTTGGAACAATTGAACAAAAAAAGAATACAGCAGTAAAATCAGAAGAATTTTTAGAAAGCATAGGAAAAGAAAAAAAAGATTTTTTATTTTTAAATAGACATTGGAAATTACATAGATTACTTTTATTAAGTCAAATACATAAAATAGGATTAGATAAAAGTTTAGTATCGTGGGATAACAGATTTTCTTTTCAATTAAATCTAAATGAATTTACAAAATATGAAAATAATGAAGAATTTATTAATTTAATAACAACAACTTCCTCATTACTTGATATAGAAGATTTGACAAAAATAGCAGGATTTGGTTTTGAAACTAAAGATATTTATTTAAAAACATATTTGAGTATAGTTACAGAATCTGTATTTTTTCAAGAAGAAAAAGATTTTCCAAGTGGCTATTTATCCGAAAAAATATGGAAACCAATTGGGCATTGCCAACCGTTTATATTAGCCGGCCCTTCAAAATCATTACAATATATTAGAGATAGATTTGGTTTTAAAACATTCCATCCATATATCGATGAAAGTTACGATTTAGAAACAGATGATTTTAAAAGATTGGAATTAATTAAAATTGAGATACAAAAATTTTCAGATAAAAGTAAAGATGAAAAAGATGTTTTTTTAAATAATATTAAAAATATATGTGTTTATAATCAAAACTTATTTTTAGAGTATGCCGTTAATAGTTGGAAAAATGATATTACGAACAAAGAAATGGTTTATGTAATAAGTTTTTTATTAGATAATAAAAAAACACTTTAATTTAGAATATTTATAGGTATGAATTTATTAGAAGTAGATAAACCCGAGGTAAAAAAGACTGTTGTAGTATATTCAGGCCGCTTTCAACCATTCCACAAAGGCCACTACGCATCTTATTCTAAATTAGTTTCTAAATTTGGAGAGGCTAATGTTTACATTGGAACATCAAATGACCAATCCGGTCCTAAATCTCCTTTTTCATTTAAGGAAAAAAAGGAAATAGCTACTAAAATGTTTGATATACCCTCTAATAAATTTGTTAGAATAAATAATCCATATCAGCCGGTAGAAATACTTAAAAAGTTTGATGGTAAAACTACGCAATACATTGCAGCAGTTGGTGAAAAGGATGCGACAAGATTGCATGGGAAATATTTTAAACCTTATAAAAATAAAGCTGGGTACGGGTACGATGAAATAGGTTATGTATATGCTGTTCCAGCCGAACAAAAACCGATTAGTGGTACAGATGTTCGTAAGTGGTTAGGAGCAGATGATAAAGAAAAAGCTAAAAAAGGATTTTTAAAAGCATATCCTAAATTTGATAGAGAAATATATAAAATGATTACGGGAAAATTAAATGAAAATTTTATAAAAGGTTATCCGTCAAAAGAAGATGTTAAGAAAATACAAAAGAAAAATGATGATATTCGTTCAGTAGCAACAACTGATGATTCGTATGTATATGAACCTGTAAATGAAATTGAAAATATAGTAAAGAGTTTGGAAAACGAAGTAAATTCATATATAACAAATTATTTTAATGAACAAATTTCAGAAACAAAACAACAATCTATACAAAACTTTATAGAATTTGCTACAAAAAGATTAAAATTATGTGAAGTACCAAAAATTACATTGATTAATGATAAAGAATTTGCGGAATCACAATCCAGTTTAGGTGGTTTTAATTCTGATACCAAAGAAATATATGTAGCAACTGAAGGTAGATTAACGGCGGATATATGTAGAACAATTGCACATGAAATGGTTCATAGGAAACAAGATGAAATGGGCTTAATAAGGAATCCAATGAAAGATGGTGCAGATGGTTCACCAATAGAAAACCAAGCACATGCTATTGCAGGAATCCTAATGAGAGAATATGGTAGAAAAAATAAACAAATATATCAAGAAGGATTTATAAGTAATGCACAAAAAGAAATGGTTTCAAATTTAATAAAAGCAAAAGATAATTTTGAAACGGCATTAAAATACACAAAATCCATGCAAGAAAAAAATGTTATTGTCAAACAATTAAAAGATATTGATAAAATAATTAAAAGTTTAGTATCAGCAAAATCATTATCAGAAATACAATCCGTATTAGATAATATAAACATAGATGTTAGTAAAGGTGATACGGTTTTGATGGGTAAATTCAAAAATAAAAAAGTTCAAGTAAAAGATATAGGTAAAGACTCACACGGAATGCCTACCATAAATGGAAAACAAGCGACTACATTCCGTAAAGTAAAT